>JAYXXU010000001.1:0-11903 GCA_036019135.1 Pseudomonadota bacterium
AAAATTATTTATATATAAATATAAAAGCACCACATGATGTGGTGCTTTAGATGGGTACGAGTAGGGTCTGAGCTATTCGGCTGACGGTTCGATCTGTAGTAGAATTTGACGCTTTTTAACCTGATGACCGACACTAGCAATCAGTTCTGCAATCGTGCCATCACAGTTGGCTCGAATTTGTTGCTGAATTTTCATGGCTTCAAGGATCAATACAGGCTGATCTTTTTTGACCTCATCGCCGATGTTCACGAGAATATTAACCACTGCACCATCCATTGGGGCGCGAATCTGTCCATCACCAACTTGATCGGCTGTGACAGGTGGTGCGTAGGTACTATTATCGATAGTAAGATTACCATTACCTAAATCAAGATAAACGGTTGCTCCAACCAACACATATGCCACGCTACGTCGTACGCCTTGCCAGACATAGGTCAAACGATTATCGGTACGTGCAACGACTTTAAAGTGTTCTTGTTGATCAAGGGCTTGCGCCAGATAATCATCACCCTCTTCGTGTAGATGTACCACATATGCCTGCTCACCGACTTTTAACTGAATCGGCAAGGCAGCACTCAAGCTGGTCGTCCAGCCTTGTATTGTGTTGGGCTGCACCGTTAAATAGGCCGCCAAAACCAATGCTTCAGCAGACACGATAGGCGGTAACATGCTGACATCTTGACTAAAGTGCTCGGCAATAAATGCAGTATTGGTGTGACCAGCAACCAATTCAGGGTGACGCAGCAGATTAACCAAAAACTGCTTGTTGCTATTCACTCCCAACAACACTGAATCTTCAACTGCTCGCGCCAATAAGCGCACGGCATCGGTACGAGTTTTGCCATAGGCGATGATTTTGGCAATCATTGAATCATAGTAAGGACTCACTTCGCCTTGAGCGGTCATGCCATGATCAATCCGCACGTTTGGCAGGTCGGCAGGTTGCCAGAGTAGGATTTTGCCAGTTTGCGGTAAAAAATCCTGACTTGGATCTTCGGCATACAAGCGCACTTCAACCGCGTGACCATTCAATTGCAGTTGATCCTGTTGCAGCGGTAACAGCTCACCATTGGCTACACGCAGTTGCCATTCGACGAGATCAAGTCCAGTGATCATCTCAGTCACAGGGTGTTCAACCTGCAAGCGGGTGTTCATTTCGAGAAAGTAAAAATTCCCCTCGCTATCTAGCAAAAACTCTACTGTACCCGCACCAACATAATCACAGGATTTGGCCGCAGCGACCGCAGCTTCACCCATGCGCTGACGCAGTTCAGCGGTCATAACAGGACAGGGGGCTTCTTCAACCACTTTTTGGTGGCGACGTTGAATCGAACAATCACGTTCGAACAAATACACGCAGTTACCCTGTGTATCACCAAACACTTGCACTTCGACATGGCGTGGTGCAATTACTGCCCGCTCTAAAATCAGCTCACCTGACCCAAAGGCGTTCTCGGCTTCGGATCGCGCGGTATTCAATGCGGCTTCTAATTCATCGGCTTGGTGCACCAGACGCATGCCACGACCACCACCGCCTGCTGAGGCTTTGACCATCAGTGGAAAACCAATTCGCTGCCCTTCAGTCAGTAAGGTTTCCAGTGTTTGATCACTGCCTTCATAGCCAGGGATACAAGGTACGCCCGCTTCTAGCATGGCGATTTTAGACAGGCGTTTGCTGCCCATCAGTTCAATCGCATGCGGGGTAGGCCCGATAAAAGTAATACCACGCGCTTGGCAAGCCTTGGCAAATTCGGCATTTTCGGATAAAAATCCATAACCAGGATGAATCGCATCTGCTCCAGTTTTTTCGGCAGCATCTAGAATTTTGTCAATCCGTAGATAAGACTCGGACACCTTCGACTCGCCTAAACACACCGCTTGATCAGCGTATTGCACATGGCGTGCGCTGGCATCAGCATCTGAATAGACCGCGACGGTCTGATAGCCCAGTGCTTTGGCTGACTGCATTACGCGGACAGCAATTTCGCCGCGATTGGCGACTAATACTTTAGAAAACATCATTCATGCTCCAATATATATTTATATCAATAAATATATATATGTTTATTCAGCCCAATTTGGTAAGCGTTTTTGAATAAACGCCATGGTGCCTTCCATGCCTTCGGTACTACCGACCGCTTCAGCAAACTGTATAGCAGCTTGATCGAGTAGAGGGGAGAGGTCGGTTGCATCGACTTGATGTAGCAAGGCTTTGGTGACGCGACTGGCATTCGGGGCAGCACGTTGAATTTGCTGCAATGCTGTCTGAAGCTCAGCTTGTAGCTGTACTTCATCACTGACTGCGAGATGTGCGATTCCCAAGCGGACGGCTTCCACTCCTTTAAATCGCAAACCCAACAATGCTACACGACGGGCTTGAGTCAGGCCAATTCGCTGCACCACAAATGGGGCAATTTGGGCAGGAATCACACCCAAGCCTGTTTCGGGTAAACCAAACTGCGCATCCTCAAAGCTAATGGCCAGATCGGACACACAGGCCAAACCAAACCCACCACCGAGTACTGCACCCTCTAGCACTGCAACCACGATTTGCGGTGCATGGTTGACAGTTTCGATCAGTGTGCCAAACAGTCGATTAAAGTCGACATACGGTTGGTGAGAGGCTGCTTGTGCGGCCTCCATCCGTAGGGCAGCCATGTCTTTGATATCACCACCTGCACAAAAATGCCCTCCTGCGCCACGCAGTACGACTGCGCGAATGCTGAAATCGTCTTTAATCTGATCAAAGACCTCAATCAGTTCATTGACCATCAATGCACTCATGGCATTGCGATGCTCTGGTCGATTCAAGGTGAGATGCAGAACAGCGCCTTGCTGTTGCAGGATTAAAGTTTGGGTGGTTGGTAGAGTTGACATGGCATGCTCCAATTATTTTTTCTTGCTGGGCAATGTACCCATCAGTTTACAAATGATCCCAAGCATGATCTCGTCTGCACCACCACCGATTGAAATCAGACGGGTATCGCGATAGGCGCGAGCGACTTGGTTATCCCACATGAAGCCCATACCACCCCAATACTGTAAACACGAATCAGACACTTCACGCAATAAACGGCCACATTTTAGTTTGGCCATAGAGGCGAGACGGGTGACATCTTCGCCTGCAATATGTTGTTCGCAGGCTTGATACGTCAGCGCGCGCAAACATTCGACTTCGGTCATCAGCTCCGCCATACGGAAATGAATCACCTGATTGTTGATCAACGGCTGACCAAAAGTTTCGCGTTGACGGCAGTAGTCAATGGTCGCCTCAATAATCGCTTCTGCGCCGCCAACGGCATTGGCTGCGGCATACAAACGCTCTTCTTGAAATTGCATCATTTGCATCATAAAGCCCATGCCTTCAGCACCAACACGGTTGCTTTGAGGGACACGCACATTATCAAAGAAGATTTGGGCAGTGTCTGATGAGCGCATACCCATTTTATTCAGGCGTTTGGAGAAACTAACACCAGGGGTATTAGCGGGCACAATAATCATGGACTTATTGACATGCGGCTTGTCGTCAGAGGTATTGGCCAACAAGCAGAAAAAATCAGCTTGGGTGGAGTTGGTGATCCACATCTTGGTGCCATTGATGATGTAATCATCACCATCTTTAACGGCCGTGGTTTTGATGGCAGCCACGTCAGAACCTGCATGCGGCTCTGATACGGCAATCGAAGCGACCATATCACCCGCAATCGCAGGGGCTAGATATTTTTCCCGCAGTTCAGGCGAGCCAAAGCGCGCCAAAGCAGGCGTTGCCATGTCCGTCTGTACGCCAATGGCCATCGGCACGCCGCCACAGGTAATCCGTCCTAACTCCTCGACCACCACCATGTTATAGGAGTAGTCCAGACCCATCCCACCATTTTCAACAGGTTTACACACGCCGAGTAGACCAAGATCGCCCATTTTTTTAAACAACTCATGCGCAGGAAAAATACCCGCTTCTTCCCATTCTTCGACGAACGGGTTGATATGGTTTTCGACGAATTGTCGTGTTGTACGGCGCAAAGCATCATGTTCAGCAGTAAATTTCATGGTCACACTCCAGTGTGTTAGGTTTGGATCATGATGGCGAAATGGGTGATCGTCTTCCTACCCCATCATGATCAATCAAGTTCAACTCAGTTGATCCGTAGCGTGAGCATGGCAAATCTACGGATCGAATCGGGGCTACAAACGTGCCACACCAAACCGAATCGGCGTGGTTTTGCGCTGCTCGGCCTCAAATACGGTTTGCAGTAAAAACACCAATAAACGGCGGGTATCGCGTGGATCAATCACCCCATCGTCATGTAAGCGCGCACTGTTAAAAAACGCATTGGTCTGTTGATCAAGTTTCATCGCTGTACTTTGCTCTAAAAAATCCAGCATCTGTTCATTTGGCTCCATGCCAGATTGACGCTGCTTTTCTTCGGCCACAATCCGCAGCACTTTACCTGCTTGTGCGCCACCCATCACTGCAGTACGAGAGTTTGGCCATGCAAAAATAAAGCGCGGCGATAGCCCACGACCGCACATGGCATAATTACCAGCACCATAAGACCCACCAACGACAATCGAGATTTTGGGTACAGTGGTATTGGCGACGGCTTGGATTACTTTGGAGCCGTGTTTGACGATGCCGTTTTGCTCAGCATCTGTACCGACCAAAAAGCCTGTGGTGTTGTGCAAGAAAATCAAAGGCCGTTGGGTTTGTTCGCACAGTTGAATAAACTGCGCCATTTTGGTTGCGCCATGCGGGGTGATCGGACCGTTATTGGTAATGATGCCAACGGTAAAGCCTGCAATTTTTGACCAGCCACACACAGTAAAGTTGTCATATTCGTTTTTAAACTCCATGAAGTCTGAATCATCCACCAAGCGGGCAATGATTTCTTTCATGTCGAGCGGGGTTTTGGGATCTGAAGGAATGATGCCCAGCACATCGTCGATGGGATAGCGTGGCTCAGCAAAGTGGGTCGGCATCTCTTGTACAGGCTGCCAACCGAGCATATTGATGACATCGCGGGCAATTCGAATCCCATCAGTATCATTTTCGGCAAGGAATTCGGCTGTACCTGCGATTTGTGCATGCATTTCTGCACCACCCAAATCTTCACTACTGGCCACTTCACCTGTCGCGGCTTTAAGCAAGGGAGGGCCTGCCAAAAACATCTCGGTTTGCTTGCGGACGGCGATCACATAATCGGATAGGCCAGGCTGATATGCACCACCAGCGGTCGCATTTCCATGAATCACTGAGATTTGGGGAATTCCTGCGGCAGACAGCCGTGCTTGATTGGCAAAGGTTTTACCGCCAGGGATAAACACTTCTGATGCATAGTTGAGGTTTGCGCCACCGCTTTCGGTCATGGTGATGACGGGCAACTTGTTTTCCATGGCGATTTCTTGCAGACGTAGGGTTTTTTGCACACCCATCGGCTGCATCGTACCGCCTTTAATCGCGCTGTTGCTGGCCGACACCAAGCAGCGCACACCATTCACAAAGCCAAGTCCAGAAATCACGCAACCGCCTGCATCTGAGCCGTCTTTGTCATCAAACATTTGGTATCCCGCCAAACCCATCAATTCGATGAATGGTGAGTTAGCATCCAGCATTAAACGTACCCGTTCATGTGGCAGGATCTTGCCTTTCTTGTCAAATTTGGGCTTGGCAGCGTAGGATTTATCGACGACTTTTTGCTGAATCGCCCGAAGATCATCAATAAATTGCTGCATGCTGGCACGATTACGCTCAAAGGCTTCGCTGCTGCTGTCAATTTCGCTTTGAATCACACTCATGACTGCTGATCCTTATCATTGTTTTTAAGAATATCGGGAATAAATGCACGGTGAAAACCATTAAATGGTTGATTGTTTTCAGCATCTGCCAATGGATACATCCGTGTGCCTTGAGAGGCCGCGCCATCAATCCTCACTGTCATACCAGACACAAATGCAGCCGCATCTGACAGTAAAAAACAAGTGACTGACGACACTTCTGACTCTGTTCCCATGCGTTTGATCGGTACATTGCCCGCTAGTGACGGAATAATAAATTTGGCAAAATCACCCTGATAGGTATCCATACCAGATGACATGATCCAACCAGGTGCAACACAGTTGACGCGCACGCCAGACTTGCCCCATTCCACCGCTGCGGTTTTGGTCAGATTGTCCACGCCTGCGCGTGCTGCACCTGAATGCCCCATGCCTGGCATACCGCCCCACATGTCGGCTGCCATGTTGACGATGCTGCCGCCGTGCTTGGCCATCCATTGGGTGTAGGTTTCACGCATCATTAAAAACGTGCCATGTAGGTTGTTTTTAATCACTGCATCAAAGCCATTAATGGAGATGTTTTCTAAGGCAGAGGGGAATTGTCCACCCGCGTTATTGACCAACCCATCAATCTTGCCGAATTGTTCAATCACTTCGGCAATGGTTTGTTTGACCTGTGCTTCATCGCGAATATCACAGATTTTACCAATCGCTTGACCACCGTCTTCGGCAATTTCAGCCAGCACTTTTTCTAGTTTTTCGATCTTTCGTCCAGAGATCACCACTTGTGCACCGAGTGCTGCCAGTTCATGTGCAGTACAGCGCCCAATCCCAGAGCCACCACCCGTCACGATAATGACCTTGCCCACAAACGCATCAGGCCGAAAAATCGAAGCATATCCAGACATATGTTGTTCCAAAACAATAAAAGCCAATGTGTTTAAGCAAGCCTTGCCCCCGTAGAGGGTCGGCTACCCATTTAAAGCGTATTCAAGAGCAGCGGTTCACATCACAAAAACAGTGAGCGTATCAACACTCGTTCGAGCATAAGTCAGCAGGAACTTTAACGGGCATATCGAGCAGTTGCTGGGCAAAGGCTTTGCCCTGTGGATCAATCCGCAGACTGGCCATGCCGCCACCGCCGAGCGCGTTCTCTAACATAAAATTCAGCGCATGCAGTCCTGTCAGTTCATAGCGTTTGACCTGACTGGTTGGTTGATCCAACACATGTTGCATATAGCTCGCGACGGCCGATTCGGTCAGTGCAGCACGAATCCATGGCAGATATTCTGGTCGACGAGCGATCACCCCGATGTTGCCATGATTGCCCTTGTCGCCACTGCGCGCATAGGCCAATTCAATCAACGGTACATCGATTTCTGTGCCTGTATAGGTTGCAGTTTCGCCCGCCGCTACTGGGGTAGGCAGTTGTAATGCTTGTCCCGCTGGAATATTAACGATTTGTCGTGTGCCTGCGATATCTAGCTCAACCGTGACATCGGGCTTATTCACCAGCATCGAAAATAGCTTGACCACAGGCGATGGTTTTGGACGACCACCAACAATTCCTGTCATGCCAGGTGCCATCCCTGTTGCAGCTTGGGCGATTTCGGAAGCAAAGAACAAGCAGGCTTCACTAAACAGATGACTGACTGCGATTTTTACCACTACTTCGCGGCTGTCTGCCATGCGGGCATGTGCGCCATAGGTGGTTTCTGTGCCGAGAATTTCGATTGACTTAGCGGTATAGGGCGGCACACCACGCAAGGCCAGTACACGTTCGCATTTTTCGATAATTGCGTGGGCAACAGCTTCGCCTTTGCGTTTGGCATCCCGACCACCGATCAAAAAGCTAATCACCACACGATGCCCATCGGGATAGGTTGCGCTGACTTTATATTGATCAGTTGGCGCACGGCCTTTTGCACCAGTGGCGCGCACCAAGTTTTTGCCGACTTGCTCAAGCTGTACGTCGCTAAAGTCTACGATCACATCAGGCAAAATGTATGATTGTGGATCATTGATCTCATAGACAATTTGCTCAGAGATCGTGCCAACGCTGATTAGGCCACCCGTACCTTCGGGCTTACTGACTACAAAGCTACCATCCGCGCTGACTTCCACAATTGGGAAACCCATATTGGAATAGCCATCTTTGACCAGTTCCCAATCCGTAAAATTACCGCCTGTACATTGTGCGCCACATTCGATGATATGACCTGCTAAAGCAGCTTGGGCGAGTCGATCATAATCGTCAGTTGCCCAGTCAAATTCGTGCATCAGCGCCCCAATTGTCACCGCCGAATCAACACATCGACCAGTAATCACAATATCCGCACCAGCAGCCAAGGCTGCCTGAATCGGCACAGCGCCGAGATAGGCATTCATACTGGCGACTTGAGCGGGCATCGGCTCACCGCTAAACATTTCGGTATGGCCTGCCTTAAAAAATTCAGCATGCCGCTCGGTCAGATCATCACCGACCACTGCGACTACCTTAAGAGTCAAGCCCGCATCTGCTATCAGTTTGACAATCGCATCACGACAGGCTAATGGGTTGATTCCGCCTGCATTGCTGATCACCTTGATTTTTTTGGCGGCGATTGTTTTGATCAACGGAGTCATCACCCGTGTCACAAAATCATGTGCATAGCCCATGTTCGGATCTTTTTGTTTAGCTTTGGCCATGATTGACATCGTGACTTCAGACAAATAGTCAAATACCAAATAATCAATCTGTGCCATGTGTACCAATTGAAAGGCGGCAGTATTGGTGTCGCCCCAAAACCCAGAGGCACAGCCAATCCGAACAGTTGATTGAGATGCAGCAGAATTTTCAGTGGTCATTACCTTGACTCGGCATATCAGATCGTGCGACAACCATACCAAGCAAGCGCTTGGTTTGTAAAGTGGCTTTATCGTCCAGTTTGGTTGGTTTTTTTGATCAGCGATTGTGGTCACATGATTTGGCGGGTAGGTAGCTTGAAAAAGGGTGCTGGCAAAAAGCATCAGACTGGTTACACTGAGCCACTTTTTTAAGTGGTCACACGAGAGGGGGAGTACTTTGCAGCAGCAACTGGCTAAACTAGAAGACGTACCGCAAGTCGGTGGCCTCAATGACAGCCCACGTGGTCGAGTATTACGAGCGGCTGCCTATTTATTTCATTTACAAGGTTATAGCAGAACCACTGTGCGCGAAATTGCGCAAGTGGTTGGGATTCAATCGGGCAGCTTATTTCATCATTTTAAAAGTAAAGAGGATATTCTGTGTGCGGTGATGACCGAGGCCATTATTTATAACTTGGGTCAGATGCAGCGTGCTGTGGATCAAGCGAATAGCACTTATGATCAACTCAAAGGTCTCGTTATTGCGGAGTTAGAGTCGATTAATGGCGACACGGGCGCTGCGATGGCGGTATTGGTGCATGAGTGGTCAGTGTTGCCTAAGGCGCGTCAGGCTGAGCTATTGGAAATGCGCCAACAATATGAGGATATTTGGTTGGCTGTTCTTAAAAAAGCACGGCAAGAAGGGCTCATCCAGCATGATCCGATCCTATGGCGACGATTGATTGGTGGCTCCATTTCGTGGAGCGTGACATGGTATAAACCAACAGGCCGTTTGTCTTTGCCACAGATGGCAGAGGAGTTATTGGGGATTAGTATTCGATCCAGATAACCCACTACAATGAAGAGCAGACATTGATTCAGCAAGAAAAAACGACTTGAGTAGACTATCATAATTCCGTCTATCCCTAAAAATGACCGTTTGTATCGGATAGTTTTAGTCATGGTTTATGTTACCGATATATCCTGCTCAAACATACCTATCAATAGATCAGTGTTCATCCAAAACCCACGAGGTAGCAAAACGGTTTGTTTGGCTGCGCTGCCAAGTGCTGTGTGGCGTTTTTGGCTGTTGTTTTATTGTATCAGGTTATCCAATCTATGTTGGATGCCTCGTTGTTTTGGGACGGCAATCATGTCGATCTATTGACTCAACGGGATTTTTATTCATTACTCGGTCATGTAGGGGGTGTTTATGTCAGTTGTAAAACAAGCCCTGCATTTGCTGAGCTTGTCTGTGATTGCGCGGTGTATTTTTGCATTGGCACTGGCTGCGGCAGTCAATATTATATATTTGATCTGGAAAGTACTGATGTTAAATATCAGCTTTTTTCATCGTTATGTAAATGTTGATTTTTTAAGACAAGAATTAATTATTGGACTATTGATTGAGTTGATCTATGTGGTCGGTATTGTGGTGTTATATGTAATGCGACACCAAAAAGCATGGTTTGGTATTTTAGAAGTGGTTGCTTTGCAGATCATTGCTCTAACGCTAAGCTATCAGGGTTACACATTTGGTAGTGTATCAGTGGTCACAGGCATGATGCTGATTGGTGTTTCTATCCTTGGAATGGCATTCTTATTTAGCCGTCTTGCGCTGTACGCTGCGGTCATAACCGCAGTACTGGTGCTCACAGGTACGGCGTATGCCAATGTCTATGGCTGGCTACCATATGCACCTAAGTTTGT
Organism: Pseudomonadota bacterium; assembly: GCA_036019135.1. GTDB lineage: Bacteria > Pseudomonadota > Gammaproteobacteria > Pseudomonadales > Moraxellaceae > JAYXXU01. The sequence goes on from JAYXXU010000001.1 coordinate 10,309, forward strand.
TCAGTCTGATATGTTCCAATCGGTCGATCAGGCCTCATTTTTAATTAGTAACAATATTCTATTCTCAGCGCCTATATTTTTTGGGATTCTATTTGGTGCTGATTTTTTGATTCAACAGCTCAGAAATCAAGAGAGGGCATTTGAGGCACTGTCTAAAATGGATCCACTGACACAAGTATACAATCGTCATATGGTATATGAGTATATGCAGGGTCATTTGCTGCGTCATCATGTCGAACCATCGGGTTTGGCGGTGTTGCGTGGATCGGACGCAATTATCTTGTTAGATTTGGATTTTTTTAAGAAAATTAATGATCGGTACGGGCATTTGGTGGGTGATCAGGTATTGGTTCGTACTGCTGAGGTGCTGAAGCTCAATATTCGAGATCGTGATGTTTTGGCGCGATTTGGTGGTGAGGAGTTTATCATATTATTGCCCGAAACCCCGCTGGCTGCTGCCTATCAAGTGGCAGAGCGTTGCCGCCAAGCGATTCAAGCGCTACGGATTATCACTGAAGACGGACAGTCTGTCAGTGTGACCGCAAGTTTTGGGGTTTGTTTTAGTCAAGACAGACAGCATCTGGATCATTATGTCAATGTTGCTGATCGCGCATTGTATCAGGCCAAAGCGCAAGGACGGAATTGTGTTGTACTCTCTAGGACATTAGATATGGATATGTCTGGATGAAGTCAAACACTTTTAGAATAGATGATATTAACGTCGTGACTAAAGCGATTGTGGCACTAGCTGCAGTGATGTGTTTGCATGTATCGTATTTGGTTTGGAAGATTTATATTATTCGAACACCTGATTTGCATGAATTTGTTGATTTGGCGGTGTTTTTTAATGAGATTTTGGTGACTTCTGGCATTATTTTTGGTTTTTTAATCTTGATGTTTTTATTATTGCTTTGCCAGCATTATCCAAAAATCATCCAGTTTTTGCTGCCATGCAGTTTGCAATACATTGCGGTGACGATGAGCTATCAAGGCTATACCTTTGGGAGTATGTCCTTGCCAACGGGTGTGATGTTGGTGGGCGCAACCTTGATTGGATTTTTATTATTTGATCGTCGGCAAGTTTATTTGGCCACCTTGATGGCCAGTTTGATTTTGATTGGGACGACCTGTGCGGCGATTGCAGGCTATTTGCCCTATGCACCCAAATTATTGGATAGCAACTTCCCCAAGGAGCTTGGGGCAGCAGTTTTTTTGATGGTTAATATTTTGCTATTGGCGATCCCCACTTTTGTAATGATTATTTTTGTCTCTGATCGGTTTATGTCGCGATTGAGCGAGCGTACTCAGCAATTTAAGCAGCTCAGCCAGCTTGATGCATTGACCAAGGTCAATAATCGTTTGGTAGTTCATGAGTATAGCCAAAAATTGAATCAACAATCGGTCGATTTGGTGCGCCAACACGTGATCATCATGCTGGATATTGATCATTTTAAAACTATTAATGATCAGTTTGGGCATTTGATAGGTGATGTAGTACTACAGGATGTGGCGAAACTCTTACAGTTAGAAGTGTCTCATGAGCATGTGGTGGCGCGATTTGGTGGTGAAGAGTTTATCATTATTTTATCTTCTGG
>JAYXXU010000002.1:0-13563 GCA_036019135.1 Pseudomonadota bacterium
GGCATGCTGACGTTGCCGATGATGGTATTTAGTGGGATTGATGAGGATGATGCGCAGCTACAAAGCGTGCGTCGCAATGGCGATCTCATGGAAGAGATGGCCAGCGAAATCCCTGAAAACCTCACCAAGCTCTACTTGTTGCATCATGCGCCAGATGCCTAATGATTGACTGCGTAGTCGTTTGAGCTGATTGAGCGTCAAAAACACCTTCCCATATACATGAGAAGGTGTTTTTTTGGTCTATTGCTCGTCCAGCAGTCGGTCAAGATCGGTCGGCGGGACTTGGCGATCAAATTGTTGTTGTCGCATCCGATAGCGGGCTTTTTGGTCTTCGGTGGTTTTATCAAAGCAGTATGGGCAGCTCACCCCGCGCTCGAAGGTGTCAGCTTGCATTTCTTCAGCGGTCAATGGCCAGCCACAACCGTAGCACATGTGATTTTCACCTTCAGCTACGCCATGTTGCACGCCAACGCGGCCATCAAACACAAAGCATTCACCCTCCCAAAGGCTCTGTTCGGTAGGGGTTTTTTCGAGATAGTTTAAAATGCCACCTTTGAGGTGATACACCTCTTCAAAGCCTTCTTGTAGCAACAGGCTAGTGGATTTTTCACAGCGAATCCCGCCTGTGCAAAACATCGCAATTTTTTTATGCTTGGCATCAGCCAGTTGTGTTTTGACATATTCGGGAAATTGCCGAAAGCTGTCGGTCTGTGGGTCGATGGCATTTTTAAATGTACCAGCTTTGTATTCATAGCGGTTGCGGGTATCAATGACCAGTACATCATCTTGCTGAATTAAATGATTCCATTCGGCTGGATCCAGATAGTGTCCCACCAGCTCTCGGGGTTGTACGGGTACACCTAGCGTCACGATTTCTTTTTTGAGTTTGACTTTCATTCGTCGGAATGGGCGGGTATGGCTAAGCGATTCCTTATACTCCATTCGATCAAAGCCCTCTTGTAACAGTGCTTCGTGGAGTTGATTGATCGCAGATTGGCTGCCTGCTACGGTACCATTGATCCCTTCTTGCGCCACGATCAAAGTGCCACACAGTTTGAGTTGCTTGGCCAGTTCCGACAATCGCGTGTGTAGGATAGCGGGTTGGTCTACCACTTTAAACTGATATAATGCAGCCACAGTCCAATCCATTTGGGATTGAGTTTGTGCAAGGGTTGTGTGGTCGGCAGGGTGGCTCATGGGCACTCATACTCCAAGCAAGAATTAGGGCTATCGTTTAGCAAGGCGATAGTTTAACGGTTATGGGGCTGACTGAGTATCTCGATCAATCAGCATTTTTTCAGTAGGGTTACCAACGAATTGTGGTTGGTTTGGGTTTAAGCATGCACATCTCTATGACAACACATACGCCTTGTGCGGGTCGCTGCTCGACAGTGTTTGGCGATAGTGTCTGTCGTGGTTGTCGTCGATTCAGTCATGAGGTGATTGACTGGAATCGCTACACGTCTGCCCAGCGTGACTTTATCTGGTTACGGCTGGATCAACAGCTTGATCAGATTATTTTGCCGCTGATTCCGCTAAAAGATCGACAACAGTTGATCGATTTTTTGCACGGTCGCCAGATTGCTTTGCCTGTACAAGCCTCATTAGGTCGCCAAATTTATGAGGCACTGCGCTTATGCCAGCGTGCACCTGAGCGTTGCGCAGAATCTGGGCTGAATATCACGGCCGCGCAAGTCAGTGGCTTATGGCAGCAAGCGGAGCAGCGTTTGTATGCTTTAGCGGTGGCCAGCTTTGAATTTGCATGGTTGCGTGCTGCCAACATGCACCATGTCTGAATCTCTGCACGACAACTGTGCCTCAAGAGGGCAAAAACCCGTCACGCGTATAGCTTGACGGGTTTTTTGAACGATGAGAACGTGCGATTAAGCGACTTGTACCGGGATCACATTGCTGGTGTGCGAAACACGATTGCCTTCATCACAATAAACCAGCTTGGGCTTAAAGCTTTGTAGCTCTTTGTCGTCATAGTTGGCATAGGCAGCGATAATCACGATGTCACCGACACCCGCTTTGAATGCGGCTGCGCCATTGACAGAGATGATCTTTGAGCCTTCTTCACCACGAATCGCATAGGTGGTAAACCGCTCACCATTCGAGACATTATAAATCTGGATTTGCTCGTATTCTAAGATGCCCGCCAGATCCATCAGATGACCATCAATCGCACAAGAGCCTTCATAGTGTAGCTCCGCGTGAGTGACACGGGCACGGTGGATTTTGCATTTAAGCATGGTGGTTTGCATGGCAGGAGCCTCCAGTGGAGTAGAGCCAGTAACAACAAACAGTAGCAATCAGGCCGCCAAAATAAATATAGCAAGCGTTGATTGACCGAAAGCGAAACAGATGACCAGTGTGACATGTAGACAGACAGGCGGGAAATATTTTGCCGTGAATTGTGCGGTCATGCAATGTCTAATCAGGTCAAATCTTATCTGAGTGTTTAGGTTGAAATGGCAGCAAAACGATTGAGTTGACTCATGGCGCGCGGCGTGTCGCCAGAAACCATTAAAGGCGTTAGGCGTAATGCCTCATCAATCGCCTGATCAAATAAATCTTGCTCAGCCGTTGGGGCTTTGCCAAGAACATGTCCTGTGACCTTTTCGCGATGGCCAGGGTGACCAATGCCAATCCGCAAGCGGTGAAAGTCTGCACCCAAGTGGGGCACAATATCGCGTAGGCCGTTATGTCCACCATGACCACCGCCTGTTTTGAGTCGAATCACACCCGCTGCCAAATCCAGATCATCATGGGCGATCAGCATTTGTTGGGGGTGGACTTGAAAAAACTTGGCAAATGGGACGACAGATTGACCAGAGCGGTTCATAAAAGTACTAGGCAGGAGTAGCCGAACATCATGTCCGTCAATTGATCCACGCCCTGTCAAACCATGAAAACGGGCTTCAGGTTTGAGTGTAATGCCATATTGCTGGGCAAGGCGTTCAATATACCAAAACCCAGCATTATGGCGAGTCTGGGCATATTCCGTTCCCGGATTACCCAGACCAACAATCAGTGCAAGTGCCACGGGCGCTTACTCTGCACTGCCTTCTTCGGCAGCATCGTCATTCACTTCAACAATATGGTGAATGTTTGCGATGGCCAAGTCATGATCTTCACCGAGTGCAAGCTCAGTCAAGGTCACACCTTCGGGCAGTTTGATATCAGATAAGTGCAGGGTTTGACCCAGCTCTACGCCAGCAACATCCACATCGATTGATTCTGGCAGATTGCGGGGTAGGGTACGGATTTCAACATCATTGGCGATGATTGAGAATTGACCGCCTTGTTTTTTAACACCAACCGCTGTTTCTTGGTTGATGAAGTGCAAGGGTACACGCATGGTGATTTCTTCGCCTGCGACGACACGATAGAAGTCAGCATGCATTGGGAAGCCTTTGGCAGGATGACGTTGTAGTGCTTTGAGCACAACGCTCTCGGTTTGACCATCGATATTGATGGTCAGAATATGCGAATAAAAGGCTTCGCTTTCAAGGCACTTAACCAAATCTTTGAATTGAACAGAGATTGATTTTGGGTCAGCGTGACCACCGTAGATCACGGCAGGAACGAGTTGTTGGTGACGCAGGCGGCGGCTCGCACCCTTCCCTTGCAGATCACGTGCCTGAGCATTCAGGCTAAAATTGTTACTCATGGTGAAACCCCATTGGATGAAAAAATGCCAGACTTGCGACCAGTCTGGCGGATGTTGATCGGCAAACCGATCAAATATAATTACATCAGGTCAAACATCGCGCTGATGGATTCTTCATTGTTGATGCGGCGTACGGTTTCAGCCAACATCCCCGACAGACTCACTTGACGAATCTTACCCAATGCTTGTGCAGCCTCGGATAGTGGGATGGTGTCCGTTACGACCAACTCATCAAGCATTGAATTTTTAATGTTTTCGATGGCAGCGCCTGATAACACTGGGTGTGTACAGTAGGCAGCAACTCGACGTGCGCCGTGTTCTTTAAGCGCAGCAGCAGCTTTGCACAGTGTGCCTGCGGTATCGACCATGTCATCCACAATGACGCAGTCGCGTCCTGCCACGTCTCCAATGATGTGCATCACTTGGGATTCATTGGCTTTCGGGCGACGCTTGTCGATGATTGCTAGATCAGTGTCACCTAACTGCTTGGCGACTGCACGCGCACGCACAACACCACCGACATCTGGCGACACAATCACGAGGTTTTCGTAGCTTTGTTGCTTGAGATCTGCCAGCAAAATCGGCGAGCCGTAGATGTTGTCTACTGGAATATCAAAGAAACCTTGGATCTGATCTGCATGCAGATCGACCGTCAACACTCGATCAATCCCAACAGTAGTCAACATGTCTGCAATCACCTTGGCGGTGATCGGCACACGGGCTGAGCGTGGGCGGCGGTCTTGACGTGCATAACCAAAATACGGAATGACCGCTGTAATCCGACCTGCACTAGAGCGACGTAGCGCATCTGCCATGACCAAGATTTCCATCAGGTTATCATTGGTTGGTGCGCAGGTAGACTGGAGGATAAAGACGTCTTTGCCACGTACGTTTTCGTTGATTTCAACAGAAATCTCACCGTCAGAAAAACGATTGACCGAGGCAGCACCCAGCGGAATATGCAGATGACTGACGACGCGATGGGCGAGTTGGACGTGTGCGTTACCACTAAAAACAACAAGATTGGGCATGACACACCCTAATGAAATCAAGAGAGGGAAGCGGGATTAACAGAATATGGCAGGGGTAGCTGGACTCGAACCAACGAATGCCGGAATCAAAATCCGGTGCCTTACCAACTTGGCGATACCCCTAAAGTGGCGAAAATTATAAAGATTGACAGGTCTGCTGTCAAGAAAAACTCTAACAAAATGTCAGATTTTTCAGTCTTTATTCGCTCATTGTTGTCAAACATACAACTGAAAACATGGCAGGGGTAGCTGGACTCGAACCAACGAATGCCGGAATCAAAATCCGGTGCCTTACCAACTTGGCGATACCCCTAACACTTATACCGCGATGCCTAACTGCTGATGGACAGGCGACTGATCTAAACTCAGGCAAATAAACCCTGCACAGGGTGCATTATGCAAGAGTTGCTGTGCATCAATCGACGAATCAATCGCCAGAAACACACAAGCACCAGTACCTGTGAGCCGTGCTTGTCCGAATTGAGCTAGATAATCTAACGCTTCGGCAACAGGTGCAAACAACTGTCGAGCAACTGACTCGCAATCATTGCCAAATGAATCTGGCAGGCTGCGGTAGGCGGCAAATGTAGTGATTGCCGTGTCCCTTGTCAATATTTCTTGTGAAAAAAGATCACCAGTGCTGATAAAACAATCAGGTTGTAGCACCAAATAGCGTGTCTGAGGTAAATCCACGACCGTAAGTTGCTCGCCCACGCCTTCCGCCCATGCATTACGTCCGCGTACAAAAACGGGCACATCTGCGCCAAGTTGCAGGCCAAGCTGTGCCAGTTCTTCAATCGAATAGTCCAATTGCCAGAGATGATTCAACGCCAATAATGTTGTCGCGGCATCAGATGAACCACCACCAATCCCGCCACCGACGGGTAGGCGCTTGTCCAAGTGAATCTGGCAGCCATACGGGGTTTGGCTATGCTGCTGTAGCAAGCGTGCTGCGCGTAAGACCAGATTGCTGGCAGGATCAAGCACAAAGGCACTGTCAAAGCGCAGCGCTGCATCATGTTGCGCGGTGAACGTCAGCCAATCGCAAGCATCAATCAACTGAAACACAGTTTGTAGCTGATGGTAGCCATCAGCACGTCGCCCTGTGATATGCAAGAACAGATTGAGCTTGGCGGGCGCTGGTAAATGTAGTGTGGTATCGATCATGGCGTTTCTTGTCGGGTTTGGATGGTCATCGTGACACGATTTTCGCCGTTCAAGAGTGGCTGTGTCATGATCAGTCGGTGTGGGCGTGAATGGTCATCACGATAATCCAGTTGTACCACCCACCCTTGCTCTTCGACATGGATCAGGCGTTGGCGCGTATCCCGTTGCATGGGGCTGTCCGCTGCGATGGGTAGCCCCATGATCCAACGGGGCAGGTGAGAAATCGGGGCTTGCCATCCTGTTGCCTGTTGCAGCAAGGCTTCAGGTGTGTCCGCTTCTAGGCGGCCTGTTTTGCTACTGTCGAGGGTGACGTGGTTGGGGATGCCTTCAATGCGTGTTTGTCCAATGCCCATTGCGCCAGACAGCTCAATCGCAAACCGTTGGCCCTCTTGTGCCCATGCATAAAAAGCACTGCCGTTTTGTTGTGGTGTGCGTACACCAATCTTGCCTGTCAAATAAAACTGATGTGCTGCCGCTTGCGGTTGTGGCAGAGAGAGACTGGTAGCGGATTTGGGCAGGCTTTGGCAGCCGCTGAGCAATAGCATGCCACCGATGACAAAAACACAAGCACTACGGTTCAACATAAATGAATCGACTCAATGACCAAAAAAAAGCAGTGAAAAATAAATAGAATATCGCAAAAAATCATGTCTCATCATCTACTAAAGGTATCTGTGTGAGTACGGATATGTTGTGGCTGATCGTTGAAGGTTGGTAACACTGATGATGAATCAGTGGGAGCTGGCTGGTTCAGTTCAATAGATTTAAGGTGCTCATCATCAGGAAAGCGACGTTGTAAATCCTGTATTAAGCTGTGGTAGTCTGCTGATTTTTGCTGTAGCAGCAATACCTCAGCCAAACGCAAGCCGATATTGAGTCGTGCATCCAGTAGATAAGCACGTTTGAGCAAACTATAGGCATCTTCTAGCCGTTTCTGCCGCAGAGCAATCAGTCCTAACGTATCTAAGATGGGGGCTTGATTGGGCGCAAGTTGATTGGCGCGCTCTGCCAGACGTCGCGCTTGGTCGAGTGCGCGGTTTTGAGTGACCAAGGCATAGGCATAGGCATTTAAATAGGTCGAATTATCGGGCTCAAGCTTGAGTAGATGCGCCAAGTCATGTTCCATTTGCTGCGTTTCATGTGGCTCTAACAGCGTTAGGCGGCTATAAATCAACTCAGGTTGGTCAGGCATGCTCACCAGTGCTTCATCGAGTAGATTACGGGCGCGCTCGCGCTGTCCATTTTCATTCAATAGCTGCGCTTGTAACAAGTATAAGAAACTGGCGTGTTCAGGATGATCAATCCGCTCTTGTGTCAGTCCAGTCAGTGCATCTTGTAGCCGATCATAAGCGACGCGTAGCAAGGCGATTTTTTGTTGTGCCCGACGATAGAGATCTTCACGTTGTACTTTTTTAAAATAAACTTCGGCCGCTTCGGGACGGTTCAGCCGCTCGGCATTGATGCCCAAGTAATAATAGGCTTGATCAATGTAGGCGTCTTGGGTGAGCAATTGAAATAGGTATTTTTCGGCATCAATTGGTCGATTTTGGTCAATACTGACCAAGGCAGCGAGTAGAATAATTTCGCCATCTTGTGGCCATCGTTTGGCCATCCGATCCAGATGCTGAAGCGCATCAACTTGGCGTTTTTGTCCCAGTAAGTAACGGGTATAAAACAGCCCAAGACTTTTGTTGTTAGATTGCTGTTTGACTTGCTTGAGTAGAAAGCGAGCCACTTCTTCGTGGCGTTGCTGGCGGATCAGAATGTTGGCTTTTAGCGTGATAAATGCCGCGACTTGTGGGCGTTTGCGCAAGGCAGTATTGACTTTTTCCAAGGCCTCAGGCAGTTGATCGTTGTCAGAAAGCAAGCCCGCACTCATCACCAATAAAGATGGGTTGTTACGGCTATCTAACTGTTGTAGCGCCGCCAATAGTTCATTGCGATCTTCGGGGCTTTCGGGATAGATCCCCTCCAAAATACGATCAAGTGCTGCATCAGGGTCATAGCTCAAAATGCGATCAAGTGTTTGGCCTGCAAGCGGGTATTCGTGTGCTCTTAAGGCCAAGTGCGCCAAATAAAATAATGCGGGGATATGCTCAGGATGGACATCTACCCAGTGTTTGGAAATCTCCAGTGCATCATCAAATTGTTGTTTGTCGAGTGCAATAAACAATGCCCGATCTAAGATATTAAAGGTCGTGGTATGTAGGGCTTGTTCACGATAGATGTGAGTGGCTTGTGCAATATCCCCACGTGCCAAGGAAAACTCAGCAACCATGATCTGAACGAAATGAGAGTGCGCACTAACAGACCCGCTGCATAAACAAACGAGTACCAGCACGGACAGTCGAACACGACTCAAGGGGATCAATACCAGACGCCAGTGTTGCAAATGACCTCCTGCCCTTGTGTTGGGGTTTGTGTTTGTCAGGCGTATCGCGCACAATATCACAATTTGTCGGTGGCAATAGACGCACGATGGGTTTCTTTGCGCTGGGCATCAGCCATACGACAGCTTCCGTCGAGTTACGAGAGCGTGTGGCCTTCACACCCGAACACCTCGCAGCCGCGTTGCAAGACGCGTGTCAACATTGTGAGGCTCGCGATGTGGTGATTTTATCCACCTGTAATCGTACTGAGCTTTACACGTTAACGGATCGTCCAGAAGCACTGGTTGATTGGTTGTCGCGTTTTCGTAATTTAGATCAATCTGAGCTGACACACCACCTTTATCAGCATGAACACGAAGCTGCGCTGACGCATTTAATGCGGGTGGCGAGTGGACTAGATTCGATGATGCTGGGGGAGCCTCAGATTTTAGGTCAGGTCAAAAATGCTTTGCAGTATGCGCGTGAGGCAGGCTCTGTCACGCCCGATTTAAGTCGTATTTTTGAACAGGCATTTAATGCGGCCAAAAAAATTCGCACTGAAACGGCTGTCGGAACACAAGCAGTATCGATGGGTTTTGCGGTGGTACAATTGGCGCGTCAGGTGTTTAGCCATTTGCCTGACACCACAGCATTGCTGGTGGCAGCAGGTGAAATGAATGCACTGGTGGCCAGACATTTGGTTGATCAAGGGGTTGGCCGACTGTTGATTTGTAATCGTAGCCCCGAGCGAGCGCAACAATTGGCGGCTGAGCTTGCAGGCCGTGTGGCAGTTGAGGTCGTGCCTTTTTTGCAGTTGTCCGAGGTATTGCACCGTGCTGACATTATTTCAAGCTGTACGGGCAGTTTGCACACGGTGATTCATTTGCCGATGGTCAAGGCGGCACTTAAGAAGCGGCGCTATCAGCCGATGTTGTTGGTGGATTTGGCGGTACCACGCGACATTCAGCCAGAAGTCGGTCGGCTAGATGACGTGTATCTGTACACAGTCGATGATTTGCAGGATGTGATTGAGGGGAATCTGGCACAGCGGCGGCAAGCAGCGGTTGAGGCTGAGGTAATGGTCAGCCAGTTGGCGGCGCAAGTCATGCAGCAAGAGCGTACCCGCGAAGTTGGTCCCTATATTGCGCGCTATCGGCAAGGTGCAGAGCAGATCAAACAACAAGAGCTGGAAAAAGCCTTGCAGCTTCTTGCGCAAGGCCAATCTGCCGAAGCTGTATTGGCGCGTTTGGCGCAGTCATTAACGGCCAAGATCATTCATGCTCCCTCACAGTTGATTCGTGATGCCGTGAATCATGAATCCACCGAAGTCTTGCCATTTGTGCTGAGCAGCCTGCACCTGAACACACCGTCCGAATCTGCATAAAGTCTGAGGCACGCTCGACGGCGCATCTGATATTTACAAAAAAAACATCGACAAAATCCGATTGGTTCTCATTTTTCTAGTGATGCCTGCAAAGACTTTCACTTAACATATGAGTGAATTGCATGGTTTGTGATGATGTGAATCACACTCTGTGACGTATGACATATTTTAGATGGTAAAGGAACGGTCATGGCGATTATTAATGGAACGAATGCAGATAACTTCTTATGGGGTACCAGCGGTGATGATGTTATTACGGGTTTGCAAGGTAGCGATAATTTAATCGGTGGTGCAGGCAGTGATACCTATGTATTTTCTGAAGGTGATGGCGATGATTTTATTTATGCCGACTCAGGTTCTGGCTTTGAGGTCATTCAATTTAATGATATCGCTTCAACTGATGTGACTGTTCGTCGTCAAAATCATCAGGTTACATTATCTTATTCAGGTGGGTCAGTTCGATTTCAACTGCATGCAATTCAAGAAATTCGGTTTTCTGACCAGCAAACATGGACGATTAGTTATAATGCAAGACCAAAGCTAGATGCTCAACTGACCAATAATCCAGAACTAGATGGTTTATTGAGTGGCTATGCCTATCATGCCCCAGATCAACAACGCTTGACTATGACGTTTGGTTTTCCAGATTTTACGGGTAATAACGAAACAGAAAGTGATCGACCCATTTATACTGCCAGTGCTGCATATCAAGCGGCAGTACGTGATCAGTTGAGTAAGCTATCGGAGCTGACCAATATTGATTTTGTGGAAGTTACTGATCCACAGGCTGCAAGATTTGCAGATATTTCATTTGCGGGTATGAAGCATGTTGATGCGCCATCAGGGGTGGCAGGCTATGCGTATTATCCCGGCAATACCTCATCTATGATTGTGCAGCGCGATGAAAACAATACTGACTATAGTATTGGTGGCTCTTATTATCAGGTATTGTTACATGAAATTGGCCATCGTTTAGGACTAAAACATTCACATGATGAGGAAAATGGCTTCCCAGAGTTGCCAGAAGCAAAAGACAATGCCATTTATACGGTGATGTCATATAATTGGAATTCGGTTGTCGCAACAACATATGCTGTATTGGACATACAGGCATTACAGTACCTATACGGCGCAAACTATCAGACGCGTTCAGGCAATGATACCTATACATATAACTTAAATACAGGCTGGTACAACGAAACAATTTGGGATGGTGGTGGTGAAGATGCGATTCACTTGGAAGGGACGAGTGCGCACTTTAGTCTTGAAGAGGGGGTTTTAAACCCAAATCAACATGGTTATGGTTCAGTAACAATCGCATACGGTGCAAATATTGAAAATCTTGTCGGAACATCAGGTAATGATGTATTGACGGGTAATCATTTAGATAATCGACTGACTGGTAGTGCAGGCGATGATCTTTTGTATGGCGGGCTAGGCCACGATATTTTAGTTGGTTCTGGTGGTCGAGATTCTATATATGGTGGTGCTGGCAATGATGTGCTAGACGGTGGTTTTGGCGTTGATGTCATGTATGGTGGTCAGGGTAATGATGTTTACCATGTGAACCATAGTGCTGACAAAGTGATTGAATTGACCAATGAAGGAGTTGATACAGTACATAGCAGTGCTAACTACCAACTGTCAGCGCATGTCGAGAATTTGGTCATGACTGCGGCTGGGCTGACAGGGATAGGGAATGTACTGTCTAATGTACTCACTGCCCATGCATCAGGCAGCACGCTATATGGTGGTGGCGGTAGAGACACTTTAAATGGTGGTGCTGGCAATGATGTGCTAGATGGTGGTTTTGGCGTTGATGTCATGTATGGTGGTCAGGGTGATGATGTTTACCATGTGAACCATAGTGCTGACAAAGTGATTGAGTCAGCCAATGAGGGCACGGATACGGTGCATAGCAGTGCTAACTACCAACTGTCAGCGCATGTCGAAAATTTGGTGCTCACCGCAGCAGGACTCACAGGGACAGGGAATGTACTGTCTAATGTACTCACTGCCCATGCATCAGGCAGCACGCTATATGGTGGTGGCGGTAGAGACACTTTAAATGGTGGTGCTGGCAATGATGTGCTAGACGGTGGTTTTGGCGTTGATGTCATGTATGGTGGTCAGGGTGATGATGTTTACCATGTGAATCATAGTGCTGATAAAGTGATTGAGCTATTCAATCAAGGCAATGACACGATAAACAGTACAGTGAATTGGACACTAGAGGATCATGTAGAAAACCTGAGTCTATTGGGCGTGGCACATCTGCATGGTACAGGTAATGCGCTAGACAATATGATTGCTGGCAATAGTGGTAACAATATCCTACGCGGCGCGGGCGGACAGAATATGCTGATTGGTGGTGCTGGCAATGATACGTATCTGCTAGAGCGCGTCGATGGTATAAGCTTGATCCAAGAGGCGATGCTGGTCGGCAGCAATGATCATATTTTGTTTGGTGAGCAAGTTGCAGAAGATCAGATTTGGTTTAGTCGAGTGGGCAATGACTTGCAAGCACAAGTGATTGGTACGACGGCTGCGGTGCAGATTGACGATTGGTACACTGCGGGTATGTCGGTTGAGCGTTTTGTGTTGTCATCTGGTGAGACGTTGATGGCCAATCAAGTCGAAGCTTTGGTGAGCGCCATGTCAGGTCTCACGCCACCAGCTTTGGGACAGACAAGCTTGAGTCAACAACAACAAAATGTACTGAGTCCAGTACTGGCTTCGAGCTGGGCATAATCTGTCGAGGGATCAGCTCCATTCGCTCGTAAAGCACACGGCGTGTCCCCCAAGAGTGGCACGCCGTTTTTTTATGGGTGGTCTACCAGCGGTATTTGCCCCAGTTTTCGGGATTCGCCCAGAATTTGGCATTGAGCCAGTCGGGCACTTGCTTATACGCTAAAATATTAAATTGCCACAGTTGCCAGTCGTTTTGGGGCTGATTGCTGGTGGTTGGGGCTTCGATTTGGCTAAAGCCTAGCGCGCGCAGTTGTGTCACTGTATGGGTGTCGGCTGAGGTCACGACCAACAGCACGCGACGTGCCAGTAGATCGCGCAAACGGGTCACGCCTTGATTGATATATTCGTCAGACAGGCTTGAGATTTCGAGTTGCAGGACAGCCAAGTCATAGCGTTGCTGAAATGGTAAACTCAACAATTGCTCAGTCGGGCAGTGTTGCCAGTCGGCTGGCCAATTGGCTGTGCGGCAGTCTGTGCCAATCAGCAATCCGCGTTCGATGGGTTTTTCTTGTGCCAGACCTTGAATCATCGGCAAAATGTCAAATGGCCATACGGTCACAGGCGAATCCTTTTTAATCAATGTAGAGTGGTCAGTCGGTATGCAATATCAAGGCATCTGCCAAAAAATGCGCGCCCAACTGGATGAAACCGTCGAAACCGAAGATGGTCGTCTTGCGGCAGGCGTGGCGTATAGTTTGGTGGTCGATCCGTTTGAATGCAAGCTTGCCCCACTTCTGGGTCAGCCTTTACAGCTAGAGTGGTCAGGGGCGATTCGGTGTTTGTCTTGTGGGACGGCAACCAAAAAATCCTATTCGCAAGGACATTGTTACAAATGCATGATCAGCAAGGCAAGCTGTGATCTGTGTATGATGAAGCCTGAAACCTGTCACTTTCATCTGGGGACGTGTCGTGAGCCAGACTGGGGGTTACAGGTGTGTTTTAATCCACATATTGTCTATTTGGCCAACTCAAGCGCACTCAAGGTCGGCATTACCCGTCAGGTGAATATGCCAACCCGTTGGCTGGATCAAGGTGCAACTCAGGCACTGCCGATTGTGCAAACGGCCAGTCGGTTTTTATCAGGTGTGGTCGAAAAAATGTTCGCACAAGAGCTGGCGGATAAAACCGATTGGCGCGCCATGTTGCGCGGCGAGTCTGCACCGATTGATTTGATTCAGATTCGGGATG
>JAYXXU010000003.1:0-9705 GCA_036019135.1 Pseudomonadota bacterium
TCTACCAAGTGCAACGGCTACTCGGCCATGCTCGTATAGAGTCCACGCTCCGCTATGCTCATCTTGATGTTGAGCATCTCCGCCAATTTATTGACAAAGACTTATTGAATCCTTATATTCAGAGGGTGTAAAGGGGGCATTATGTTTGATGTAATTTTTCGCCCAAAGGCTGTTAAGCAACTTCGAAAACTGCGTAACCCTTTGGCTGCTTCTCAAATTTATGATGCAACCAAGGCATTAGAGGACTGGCCAAACTGCCAGAATGTTAAGGCTCTGGTCAATCACCAGTACCCCTATCGGCTTAGAGTTGGTAACTACCGTGTTTTTTTTTCGATTGAAGATGATCACTTACAGGTAGTCCATATTGAAGAAGTGAGGAAACGTGATGAACGCACCTACTGATGTTCGTTTGATGGAAGAAAACGGTGTTAAATATGCTGTTTTGCCCTATGACGATTATTTGGCGTTGACCCGCCTTGATCTTGCTCAACGCACCAAAGGTATTCCGCGTGAGATTGTCGGGGATGTTGTAATTAAACGCATCAATCCTATTTTGGCTTGGCGGCGTTATTTGGGCTTAACACAAGGCGAATTGGCTTCCCGTATGGATATTAGTCAACCTGCTTTGGCACAAATTGAAGGCTCTCAGCGACCTCGTAAAGTCACCTTGAAAAAGGCTGCTCATGCTTTGGGTTTGCAACTGGATCAACTATTCTTCTGATAATTTGATTTTATCGATGCCACTTATTCAGCAAAGGTCGTAGACTTTTGCTGAATATGGCATCTGCCCGCGGCAGCGTCCTTTACTCATTTTCATAACCGTTCGTCGGATTTTTTGCAAAAAACTTTCCCGTTTTGAGACCTCCGAAGGCAGGGGTCGTGGGTTCGAATCCCGCCGGGCGCGCCATATTTAAATGTACGTACTTCAACATTATTTTTTAATGCATACTCCAGACCTTTGGTAGTATTATCTCTCCTTCAATCCATACTTTAAGTCAGCAATCCCAATACTTCTCCTGATTTTAAGGTATGGTTTATACTGGGCATCTCATTAAACTGTGAGAGTGGCTCGTGTGGTGTTAAACCAACACTTCGTATATTTGATTCATGTTGTTTTTTTCTGCTCATGTTTAAAGGATGGACTTGCTCATTTAAAATAAAATGCTGATTTGATGACTGGTATGCAAGTGACATAAAAATCGTTGGGTCTATATCTGAGTCAATTTTGATGGTGATGTTGAATAGTGGTGTGCCTGTGATATGTATGTCTGATAGCGCCCGCTCAAACGGGAGGAAAAAATATTCACCAGAATTGATATCGATTAAAGTGCTTTTGATCGTGTGGCGTCGGGAGGCATCCAAGTCAGATAGGCTGTCTGCTGGGCTACCGTTGATGCATACCTCTGGGAGCTTATCTGCTGCCGTTTGAGGGATGTCTTTGAGTTGATTATCCAGCCAGTTGATAATTGATGCCTTGAGGTCATATTTTTTGTTATCACTGCAAGTGATATCTTTGCCAATATACCAAATGGGTGTTTCAAAAAAAGGCGAGTGTTGTGTAAAAGGCTGCAAGTGGCCGCCATCAACACCAATCAGGCTGACTTTTTGGCCAGATGTTTTTAGACATTTTGCCGCATTTATTGCTTCATTGAACGGGAATAAAACATCTCTAAATCCTTGAATGATCATTGCATTGGCTTGGGGAGGTTGAGCGTTTTCGCAGAACCAATACGCGTGGTGTTTTTTTAAAAACTCATATGTTGATTGGTGAATCTGACCTTTTTGCGTGTCTTGATACGCTTGTTTTAAAGCAGGGTCAAATTTATTCCAGTTCCACCAATCTCCAATGATATTCAAAAAACCAATCCAGTTACTTTTTGGAGTGCCATTCGGCGCTAGACTGCTGGTGAGATCATACCAAGTGGTGATAGGTACAATCGCTTGTAGCCGTGCGTCTAAGGATGAGGCGATATACTGAACGCCGCCACCATACGATTCACCGATCATCCCGACTCGGGCGCCATTTTCATTTCTTGAGAGTTGAGGCAGGTTCTTTTCTGCCCAGTTGATGAGTGTAATGACATCTTGCGCTTCTTTTTCGGGATCAGTGAGTCTAATTTTACCAGCACTGTCACCATGTCCTCTTTGATCATAGCTAATCACCCAGTAACCCTTATTCCATGCTTCTTTGGCGATTCTTCCTGTTGGCAGGATCAGGCCATACAGGCTCAGGTTTGGACTATCCATTCTGGACAGACCAAAACCATGGGTATGTAATAGTAGTGGTGCTTGTTGGTGTTGACTGAGTTTTGGCTGATACACTGTAAAGGCAATCTGATGCCCGTCATCGTCTGTTATGACGACGTGATAATACTTTTTATTCACCTTGGTTTGGTTGATATAGTCAATTTTTGACATGTGAGCGCATGATTGCATCAATGTCGCCACACAGATAATCAAAAATAAATTCCAAGGGTTCATGATGAAATGGCCTCAACATCCGTTGTTAAAAAAGCATCGATTACTCGATGTGTTGCCGCATCGCAAAAAAGCTTTAGCGAGTATCAGCAGAGATCAAACTTATAATGCACTGATACTAGTATGACAGCAGCTCTGCGATAGCATATATTTTTTATGGCGCGCATGGCATGTTCACTGTCACCAAAGACAGAAGCATTGCATTAAGTATTGATTTTACATTCTGATCGTTGAACTCCAAAAATTGCCCGCTTTATGCGTGGTTTTGGTTCACATACGTTTAGCCTGATCAACGCAGAGGGGCAGCGTGTCTGGTGTAAGTTTCATGTGCTGATCAATCACACCTATTTGCTTATCAGGATGCCTATCGCTATCGCGCGGGGATGAACGGAAACGACTTGCCGATCAACAAGCCGCGTTGCCCCATGCATCATTCGTTGTGGGCAAAGTACGATGAAGATCTAGGCAAGCGACTGAAAAAAGCGTTAGTGGGTTAAGCCACTGGTAAAAAGCCCGCTCCAGCACGGTTGAGTCTTAGCGTCGTGTTGCCAAGAATCGCCCAATTCGCGTAATCGCTTCACGCAGTTCGCTTTCTGCTGGCAAGAACACCACACGGAAATGGTCGGGCGCATCCCAATTAAAGCCTGTGCCTTGTACCAGTAGAACTTTTTCGGTTTTAAGCAAGTCCATCATAAAGGCTTCATCATCCTCGATGGGATAGATGTTGGGATCAAGCCGAGGGAAGCAATACAGTGCTCCTTCAGGCTTGACACAAGATACACCTTCAATCTCGTTGAGCATTTCCCACGCGACATTGCGCTGTTGATACAAACGTCCATTTGGCTCAATTAGCTCATTGATGCTTTGATAGCCACCAAGCGCTGTTTGGATCGCATATTGCGCTTGGACGTTGGCACAAAGTCGCATGGAGGCCAGCATATCCAAGCCTTCGATATAGTCGGCGGCTTTGTCTTTATCCCCAGAGACCAACATCCAACCCGAGCGAAAACCCGCAACGCGATAGGATTTAGATAGACCGTTAAAGGTAATACACAGCAGATCAGGTGCAAGGGTGGCCAACGATACATGCTCAATGCCGTCATAAACGATCTTGTCATAGATTTCGTCCGCAAAAATGATCAGATCATACTTACGCGCCAGTGCAACAATCTGTTCCAAAATGTGCCGAGGATAGACGGAGCCAGTCGGGTTATTCGGGTTAATCACCACAATGCCACGGGTATGGCTGGTGATTTTGCTTTCCATATCGGCCAGATCGGGATACCACGAGTTGGCTTCATCGCAGCGATAATGCACCGCTTGGCCACCAGACAAGTTGACTGCCGCTGTCCATAACGGATAGTCGGGCATCGGGATCAGCATTTCATCGCCGTTGTTCAGCAAAGCTTGCATCGACATCACGATCAGTTCAGACACGCCGTTGCCGATATACACGTCATTCACGTCAATCGCTGAACGCAGTCCTTTTTGTTGGTAATACTGCAAGATTGCTTTACGCGCAGGAAAAATCCCTTTTGAGTCGCAGTAGCCAACCGCATTCGGTAGGTTTTTGGCCACGTCATTGAGGATTTCGAGTGGTGCTTCAAAGCCAAACGGCGCAGGATTGCCGACATTCAATTTAATGATGCGATGGCCTTGTTCTTCCATGGCATTGGCGGCTTTAAGCAAAGGCCCCCGAATGTCATAACAGACGTTTTGCAGTTTATTGGATTTGACGACAGGGCGATGTGGACGTGGCTGATGGTGCGGCATGATGATGCTCTTGAGTTCGGAGGGAGAGGGTGTCTCCAGTGTGGTTTGAGGCGGATGGTCTGGCAGGCTGGGTGCTTGTCCAGTCAAAATATAATGCTCGGTAGTGTTCAGAATGCGTGCGAGTGTTGGGAGTTTAGAGATGACGATGCCATTTTCACCACGCTCCCAATTTGATATAGCACCCCGCGAAATTTTTTCGCCAGCGTTGGTCATGGCTTGTGCTAGCGTTTCAGCAGAAAATCCGCAGGCTTTACGCAAGGCTTGCAAGCGTTGTCCACGTTGTTGGCGCACGGCCAGATCTGCAGTTGACATGACTAAGAACTCGGTATTGCAAGATTTACTATCATTAGTCTAGGCGATCTGGGTGTTTTTTTGCAAGTTGACTTTATGTAAATGCGTGCGGAGTTTAGTATTTTGCAAGTTATTCTTGCTATTGTGGGTCTGAAGTGAAGGCAAATCACTGCATGCTCAGTGTAAGTTTGTCACAGCGGCAGGAACTTTATGAGCCCGCTGCTGTTGATGGCACTAAGCCAGCCACCAAAGCGCATCAAAATAGGACTTCTATTTTGAGAAAGTGTTGTTAGACTCATCAAGCTGAATCACGCTCAGGCAAGTATTCTTTTAGTAATAAACAAATGAAAATTGATCTTGCCAACTTCCTCCCATAAAGAGATTGAGATGGTGTTAAAATCCTCTTCGTGAATGCCGTCATTCATAACCCGTAACGATTTTTCCACAGGATTTGAAGCAGGATTGTGGCATGTTGGTGCTGAGTAGTGCCTCGTTATAGTATCTCACTGAAATCCCAATAGATCTGTGGAGTCACCAGAATGCCTAAGCTCTATAAAACCGACCGTGATTGGCAACGTGAACTGAGTCCTGACGAATATCGGATTACCCGTCAAAAAGGGACGGAGCCTGCGTTTACTGGGCAGTATTGGAATAGTCACACCGCGGGGGAGTATCACTGTCGGTGCTGTGGTGCATTGCTGTTTTTATCCGATGATAAGTACGATTCGGGCAGTGGCTGGCCAAGTTTTATCCGACCAGCTGATGATCGTATGATTGAGGAGCATCGGGATGGCAGTCACGGCATGGTGCGTATTGAGGTGACCTGTCACCAATGCGATGCTCATCTCGGACATGTGTTCACTGATGGTCCTGAACCGACAGGCCTACGCTACTGTATCAACTCTGCGTCGTTAACGTTAGAACCGAGCGATGATTCTGCCAAGGAGAACAATTTACCATGACCACGATTTATGATTTTTCAGCCGAAAAACTCGAAGGCGGCGAACAGGCGCTGAGCGATTATCAAGGCAAAGTTTTGCTCATCGTGAATACCGCCAGCAAGTGTGGCTTTACACCACAGTTTGAAGGACTTGAAAAAGTCTATCAGCAGTATAAAGACCAAGGCTTGGTGGTGTTGGGTTTTCCCTGTAACCAGTTTGCCCATCAAGATCCTGCCAGCAATAGTGAAATCGGCGAGTTTTGCCAGCGTAACTATGGCGTGAGCTTTCCGATGTTTGCCAAGATTGATGTGAACGGTCGTGATGCACACCCCATTTATAAGTTTTTGACCAAAGAAGCCAAGGGAATTCTAGGAACTGAAGCGGTCAAATGGAATTTTACTAAGTTTTTAGTGGGTCGAGATGGCAATGTGATTGATCGTTTTGCGACTGCAACCAAGCCAGAAGAAATGGCCAAAGACATCGAAAAAGCCTTGCGTGGTTGATCGGCAACGATTTTGAATTGGATGGTTGTGCCTCAGTAGTATCAAAAACGCCATCTTTGTATTGAAAGATGGCGTTTTGTTTTGTGATTCACGCTGTTGTATTCGGAATTTCGCTAGAATCTGTGCCAGCCTGTTCATGACTTCTGAGAGACTTATGTTTGCTGATCTCAATGCCTTATGGTTGGAGTGGATTGATACCCACGCGTGGTTAGAGCCAGCATTTTATTTATTATTATTGATTTTTTTATCGTGGTTCAGCAATTGGATCGCCAAAAAAGTTATCGTTCGCAGCATCCAAAAAGTCCTCAAAGTCAGTGACTGGGTGTTGGGCTTGCAAGTTTATCAATCCAAGTTGATTCCTCGATTATCGAATGTCGTGCCTGCATTAATTTTGGCAATTGGTGTGGCACAGATTGATGGCCTACCAACGGCTTTGGTCAACTTGGTACAGAATGTTGCCAATGCATTCATTGTCTTAACGCTGGCACTGGCGGTTGGTGCGGTACTGGATCTGGTCAATGATATTTATCAGACCCGTGAGGGGAAGGTAGATCGACCGATCAAAAGCTACATTCAATTGGTCAAGATCATTGTCTATGCGATTACCGTCTTGCTGATGATTGCGTCTTTGCTGGATCGTTCACCGCTGATTTTGTTATCAGGTCTAGGCGCAATTGCGGCTGTATTGATTTTGGTGTTTCAAGACACGCTGCTGTCATTGGTGGCGAGTGTACAGATTCGCTCGAATGATTTATTGCGGGTTGGTGATTGGGTTGAGATGCCCAATTTGAATGCGGATGGTGATGTGATTGATATTGCCCTGCATACCGTTCGGGTACAGAATTTTGATAAAACCATTACCACCATTCCAACCAAGCGGTTTGTGACAGATGCATTCCGTAATTGGCGTGGTATGCGTGAGTGTGGCGGTCGTCGTATCAAGCGTGCGATTTATTTAGATCAAAATAGCGTACGATTTTTGACAGCGGAAGAACAGCAAGCATTTCATCGTTTTGCCTTGATTCGGGATTATTTGCATACCAAAAAAGCCGAGATTGAGACATGGAATCGTGAGTTTTTGCAAGAAGATGCACAGGCTTCGACGGTTAACAGTCGTCGTATGACCAATCTGGGTGTATTTCGGGCATATGTGTTGCGGTATCTGCAATCAAGCCCGCGTTTACGTCAGGATTTGACCTTGATTGCTCGTCAGTTAGAGCCTAGCCCACAAGGGTTGCCATTTGAGGTGTATTGCTTTACGGATACCACCATCTGGGTGGATTATGAGGCGATTCAGTCGGATTTATTTGATCATTTGTTGGCGATTTTACCTGAGTTTGGCTTACAGGTCTTTCAACAGCCGAGTGGACGGGATTGGCAGCAATTGGGTGGACGCTAAAAGCATCTGGCATTAAATGACTCAAAAAACAGGAGGCTAATATCGCCTCCTTGAGTGGCTTTGAGGTGAGCTGTCGTGGGTTAGCTGATGGATCTGAGAAACCTGCCTTGGCGGCATATCCAAGGGGGTTAAAACTGACCACAGGTGAGGTTTCGGTGAGACCATAGCCTTGGTTGATTGGTGTTTTGGTGAGTTGCGCCCAAGGTGGGGCGACGGCTTGATGCAGTGCCGTGCCACCTACAATCGAGGCTTTGAGGTGTTTGGGTGGATAAGCGACAAACCATGCTTCATTGAGTAGGGAGTTATAGAGGGTATTGACCCCAGAGATCCATGTGATCGGATAGTTTTCAATCGCGCGTTGGATGTTTTGGATCAGGCGGGGCCTTGGTATCAAAATATTCCGCGCACCGATGCTATAAAATCCCAGCAGATTCACCATAAAAGCAAAAATATGATACAGCCACTTCGGGCGATTTATCCGCGAACATATCAATGATAACTAGTGCTTGAATATCAGCATCTTTAAACTGATAAGCCATCTCATAGGCTTTTGCCCATGGAGCGGCGTTCGGTGGTGCTTCAAGCGTTATTGTTTGGTATTATGCGTTATTGTGATCCTTTGATACCGCTCAACCGTGCCTCATGGCGATACGGCGCTGATGATTGGCGGGGTGTTTTGAATATAGCAGTAAATAGGTCGGTGTTTAAAAAGCAAACTGGCGTTATGCAAGCGTATAAAAAATTGCCAACTGCTGTTGAGTGAACAATTGGCATGGTTAAATATTTGTTGTTTATACAGTCTTCTTTAGCCGCTCAATCGCCTGTTCACATTGTGACAGGTCAGCGACCAAGGCCATGCGTACATGGTTTTTGCCTGCGTTGCCATCAGGGGTTTCTCGTGAGAGATAGCGGCCAGCCAGTACCGTGATATTGGCTTGGGCATATAGTTTGCGTGCAAAGGCTTCATCATCGTCAACAGGCAGCCAAAAGTAAAAGCCTGCATCGGGTTTTTTTAACGCCAAACGGTCTCCTAGCTCATGTAAGAACAAGTCGAATTTTTGGCGATACAATACACGATTGGCTTCAACATGGACTTCATCTTGCCAAGCCGCGATGGAGGCGATTTGGTGTTGTACAGGCATGGCAGCCCCATGGTAGGTGCGGTATTTTAGATACGGTGAAAGCAGCCTAGCATCGCCTGCGACGAAACCTGAGCGCAAGCCGGGTAGGTTAGAGCGCTTGGATAGAGAGTGAAATACCACGCAGTTTTTGTAGTCGTGTCGGCCGATTTGGGCGCATACTTCCAGCAACCCAACGGGCGCTTGCTCAAAATACAATTCGGAATAACATTCATCTGATGCGATGATAAAATCGTATTGATCTGACAATTCAATTAGTCGTTGCAGCTTGCTTGCAGGCATGACGGCACCCGTTGGGTTGCCTGGTGTACAGATAAAAAGGAGTTGGGTGTGTTGCCAAACCTGTTCGGGCACTTGATCAAAATCACCCAGATAGTCATTTTCGGCAGTGCAATTGACAAAATACGGCGTCGCGCCTGCCAAAAATGCCGCCCCTTCATAAATTTGATAAAACGGATTGGGCATCACCACATACGGTTTTTTTTGCCCATTGATCATGGCTTGTACGAAGGAAAATAGTGCCTCACGTGTGCCACTGACAGGGAGGACTTCGGTCTCTACATCAATGTGATGCAGATGAAAACGCTGCGTTAACCATGTGGCAATCGCTTGGCGTAGAGCAGGTAAGCCCTTGCTGGCAGGATAAGTCGAGAGGTGTTGGAGGTTATCAATCAATGCTTGTCGCACGAATTCTGGCGCGTGATGCTTGGGTTCACCAATGGACAGCGGGATATTCACCAAGTCGGCAGGTGGGGTCAAATCACTGAATAGCTTGGCCAGTTTTTCAAAAGGATAAGGATGAAGCAAGTGCAAATCGGGATTCATATCATCCGTCCAAAAACATTAAAAATTGCAGCGGTTACGGGTTGAGGTTCAGGCTATCAAAATCATCATCTAGTGCTTGGCTGAGTTGCTCTTTCAGTGACTCAGCATGCTCGGGCAGTAAAGGTTGACCATCCAGCGCAGTGACAAAAAACACATCTTCGGCACGTTCACCCAAAGTGGTAATCCGTGCAGAGTGAATTTCAATGCCCGCTTGCATAAACAGTAAACCAATTCGTGCCAATAAACCTGGTCGATCCAGTGTCATGACTTCGACAATATTCTGTTGGCTCGGGGTATGAAAACCAATGTGAATTTCGTTCTGTACCGAAAAATGCTTCAATTGACGTGGCAAGCGC
>JAYXXU010000004.1:0-6639 GCA_036019135.1 Pseudomonadota bacterium
CTGCCCCGACATCCCCAGTGCGACGCCCGCTTCGCAGCTGCGCACCCACCACATCAATCCCACTACATCCCATCATCGGCAACGTCAGCATGCCAACCGCTTCTTCGTCAATATCATACCAATCATGGTCTTCATTTAAAAACAGCGCATCAATAAAGCCAATTGACCAATCGCCGAGGCTGGACTCAACATCCGCCTCTTCGACTTCAAAGGGCAATTCGATGGTCTCTTCATTGGCCAACGTTTGTTGAATATCGGTTCGCCAAAGTTGAATTTGATCTAAAATTTCGGCAGGTACTTTTTGGTGTTGTGCATCAAATAAATGGCTCAACCAGTCGCGTAACTCAGGCCCCACTACCGTTGCACACAAAAAACCGTGCGTCGCTGCAAAATCCAGCCCAAACTCGTTTTGCTCACCATCAAGATAGTCGAATAGAATGTCCAGATTGAGTGCAGCCATGGCGGTATTTCCTTCAATAAACATTGGCGGGTACTGTATCAAATCCTACCCTGCTCCACATGACAGTTCGTGTTGTCTCTACACCAAAATCCTGTACAGCGGCTGATTTAATCCTCAATATCGTCAAAATCAAAATCATATTCTTTGAGTCGACGCTGTAGACGCTTCTCTTCCAACAAGTCATCAATCAGACGGCGTTTGGTCAATGAGTTCTTGGTCAGCGCTTTATTGCTTTCATCTGCATCAAACCCAGCATCATCATCGCCGAAGCTATCTTCCAACTCAAAATCTTGGCCACCCGCACCTGCCATGATCATTCTCCCATTTAGCATGCACTTGCGGCTATTTAATGGCTTTAAGCATTAAAGTCAAGTCATTTCATTAAAAACGGCTTGACATCAATAACTGTATGATTGGCTCGCTCAAAATCAGCATAAAAACCCATTTTTTTTGATCTGGCATACATGGCTTGCTGTCATCTGACACATGATCTGACTACACTATGGGCAACTACAGTGGTCTAACTGGTCTTGATACTTACATGACTGATCCAACAACACCGCAGTCCATAGACACTCTCAACAAGCCCAATGATCCTCCAGCCCCTCCTTCAGACACAGGACTGATCTGTTTGGTGATGCTGGCACGCTTACATGGCGTGGCCGTTGATCCTGCCCAGATTGCGCATCAGTATCGCGCTGGCGATTCGATCACAGAACAAGAGTTGGTTTTGGCTGCGCGCGCATTGGGATTACATGCGCGCGCCCTAAAGCCTCGGCGTGAACGGCTGACCCGAATGCCAATGCCAAGCATGATCCAAATGCAAGATGGTAAGTTTGCTATCCTTGCAAAAATCGAAGAAAAAGATGGCATTCTGCAAGCGCTCATCCATGATCCAGAACAAGGCCGCCCAAAGATTTTGTCGCTCAGCGAATTGCTCGCACAGTGGAATGGTCGAATGATTCTGTTGAACTCCAAGGCATCATTGGCACAAGAGCTGGGACGGTTTGACTTTACGTGGTTTATTCCTGCGATTGTCAAATACCGTAAACTCATCATTGAAGTGATGATTGTCAGCTTTTTTATTCAGTTACTGGCACTGGTTACCCCACTATTTTTCCAAGTCATCATGGATAAGGTCTTGGTACACCGTGGCCTCACCACCTTGGATGTCTTGGCCATTGGTTTGGGAGCAGTGATCATTTTTGAAGTGACACTGACGGCACTACGCACCTATGTCTTTGCCCATACCACCAGTCGTATCGATGTGGAACTCGGTGGACGGCTGTTTCGGCACTTGTTTAGCCTCCCTCTATCGTACTTTGAAGCACGGCGGGTCGGTGATTCGGTTGCTCGGGTGCGTGAGCTTGAAAACATCCGCAATTTTTTGACGGGTCAAGCCCTGACTCTCGTGCTGGACTTGGTATTTTCGGTATTATTTATCGCAGTGATGTTCTACTACAGTCCGACACTGACATGGATCGTGATTGGCTCACTACCATTGTATATTTTGATTTCGCTAATGATTACCCCTGCATTACGCCATCGGTTGTCCGAAAAGTTCAATCGGGGTGCTGAAAATCAGGCGTTCTTGGTTGAATCCATCTCGGGCGTAGGTACTGTTAAATCCATGGCGGTAGAACCTCAGTTGATACGACGCTGGGATAATCAACTGGCCGCCTATGTGTCAGCAAGCTTTAAAACCATTACATTGGGAACGATTGCCAATAGTGGCGTTACCCTAATCAGTAAAGGGGTGATGCTGTTGCTACTGTGGATGGGCGTGCGCTTGGTGTTGGAAGGCGAATTGACGATTGGTCAGTTTATTGCGTTTAACATGTTAGCTGGACAGGTTGCTCAGCCTGTCATGCGAATTGCATCATTGTGGACAGACTTTCAGCAAGTCGGTATATCCATGCAGCGGCTGGGGGATATTCTGAATAGCAAAACTGAACTGTCCGTTGGTCGTAGCTCCTTGCCCCGTTTGCAAGGCGGCATCAGTTTTGATCGGGTCAGCTTTCGCTATAAACCTGACGGCAACGAAGTCCTACGCGATATTTCATTGAATATCAAAGCAGGTGAAATCATTGGTATTGTGGGGCGTAGCGGCTCAGGCAAAAGCACCCTAACACGGCTGATCCAACGCCTGCATGTGCCTGAACGGGGACGTGTGTTGGTCGATGGCATGGATCTCTCAACCGTTGATGCATCTTCTTTGCGCCGTCAGATTGGCGTGGTTTTACAAGAAAACATGCTGTTCAATCGTACCATCCGTGAAAACATTGCGTTAACTGATCCTGGCGCTCCACTCGAAAAAGTCATGCAAGCCGCCAAAATGGCGGGTGCGCATGAGTTTATTTCGGAGCTGCCTGATGCCTATGACACGATGGTTGGAGAGCACGGCGCAAGCCTATCGGGTGGACAACGGCAACGGATTGCAATTGCACGTGCACTGATCGGTGATCCACGTATTTTGATTTTTGATGAGGCCACCAGCGCCCTCGACTATGAATCCGAAGCAATTATCCAACGCAATATGAAGCTGATTTGTCAGGGACGCACCGTGATTATTATTGCCCACCGATTATCTGCTGTGCGCGATGCTCACCGCATTATTGCCATGGACAAAGGCCAAATTGTCGAATCAGGCACACATGCGGAGCTACTGGCACGTCCGAAAGGCTTATATGCCTACTTACACCGACTGCAACAAGGCTAAGGGAGTCAGCAGATGAAACTGTATTTAGCCGCACTGGGTGAACTGCTCGGACGCTATGGACGAGCCTTTGCGATTTCTTGGCGGCGGCGTAAAGAACTCGATGGTATTCCACGCAAGCGAGACGAAGCCGAGTTTTTGCCCGCTGTCTTGGCGCTGCAAGATACCCCAACGAGTCCTGCCCCACATGTTGCATTATGGGCGATCATCAGCTTATTAACCCTCACCGTGGTCTGGGCATGCTTTGGACGCATCGATGTGGTTGCCGTAGCAACAGGCAAAGTCGTACCCACTGGCAGTACCAAAATCATCCAAGCCAATGACACCGCTCGTATTGCCGAAATCAAAGTCGAAGATGGACAAGTGGTCAACATGGGGGACACGCTGCTGATTTTGGATAAAGAGGCAACACAAGCCGACGTCAGTCGCCTGAATCAGGCCTTGGCCGCGGCACAACTCGATGTCGCCCAAGGCCGTGCATTAGATGAGGCGATTCAAACAGGACGATTGGTCAATATTCGCCCAATTGCCAATATTGACCCGAATCTGGCACAAGATGCACAGGATCGTGTTAATCGCCAACTCAATGAATATCAGACTCGCCGTGCACAGCTTGAGGCACAAATGCTCCAGCTGAATCAACAGCAGCAATCCATCCGAGAACAATTGCAATCCATTGCCCAGACCTTGCCCATCGTGCGACAGCAAGAAGCCGACTATCAAAACATGCTAAATCAGGATTATTTACCACGACACACCCTATTGGACAAACAGCGCCAACGCCTTGAACTAGAAGGTAATCAAGCCACTCTCAACAGTCGCTTAGCCGAAATCACCGCCAGTATCGAAACCATTCGACGCCAGCAAAACACCCTTGCAGCCGAAATGCGCCGTAGCGCGGCGGATACTATTCAACAAGGTCAAACCCAAGCCGCCCAAATCGAGCAAGAGTTGATTAAAGCCCAACGACAAAACCGCCTGATGACGATCACCGCCCCTGTCAGTGGCACAGTGCAACAACTGGCGGTGCATACGCTCGGTGGGGTGGTGACGCCTGCTCAAGCGCTGATGGCGATTGTCCCGAAAGACACCATGACTGAAGTCGAAGCCGTCATCGAAAACAAAGATATTGGTTTTGTGATGGAAGGCCAAACAGCCGCAGTCAAAATTGATACTTTTAAATTTACCAAGTACGGGACATTGCCCGCCAAGGTGGTCTCTATCTCACAAGATGCGATCAATGATGAGCGACGTGGATTGATTTTCAACGCCCGCGTCCAACTCGAAAAAGACTGGTTAGATATCGATGGTCGCCGAGTAACGGTACAACCGGGTATGTCGGTTTCGGTTGAGATCAAGACTGGCAAGCGGCGGGTGATTGAATACTTCCTTACGCCACTCCTGCAACATGGCAATGAAAGCCTCAAGGAGCGCTAAATCTATTTGCGGTGTTTATGCCTGTCATTCCTGCAAATACTGTCAGTTGCTGTCACGGATTTTTGCAGCGGCATCATCATATAAAAACGGCAAGTACGCATAGCGTGTTCCTGCGGTCACTCTGGTTGCCCCGTGCGATAACGAGCAAGAAAACACCAATGCCCCGCCCAGTGGTGGGGCATAAAGCTACAGCCCAAACGCTGGAAACTTCAGCGCCCCACCATCATATGCACCTGTATTCAAGTTCAACGACACCGCAAAACGGCGATGTGCCCGAAAAATGCCTTGGGTCTGACTGTCATAACACGCCACGATATGCCGCTCAATCCGTTTGGTATCAAACTAAAAGGCTTTGAAGATTTCTGGTTTTAATCGATCATGAATCCGCTGCATCGCAGCAACACGTAACTCAAGATCATCAATCGTCGTATCGCTGTGCCGCTCAAAACTATGATCATGGATCAACGTGGTGTTTCCATCAACCTCACGCATGAAACCCGATGGCTTGCCTCTTTGCTGCTGGTAATACGTTATCAATGCCTCACACAGCGTAGGCTCAAAAACATTGGGCACACAACCAATACAGGTGCTTGGATCGATGCAATACTGACTGGAAGATCTGGACAGCTTGCTAATACATCAATCACCTGTCGCACATGCTGCTGCACCTCAGTTTGTACAGGGATGACTCGCAGCACACGCAAACGCTCATCAAGGACATAAGTACAAGGATGATAGTGGCGCTTTATCCTACTGAAGATCACCTAAAAAACTGAGGACGACATAGCACCCTGCCAAGGTATGAAAATTAAATCTAGCCATATTCAAGGTTGGCGCTATGAACCGAGATACAGGAGCAGCGGTTTGGAGATAAGGCATCATCATGAGAACCAATTAATAAATCCTCTGATCTTGGACTGTAACGAAAAAAAACCCCACTGCAAACAGTAGGGCTTTTTTAAGCGTCAATCGACCAATCGATTAGCAGCTATAGTACATCTCAAACTCAACAGGGTGAGTTGTGGTGTTCAGACGACGCACTTCTTCCATTTTCAGTTCGATGTAAGCATCGATCATCTCTTTGGTGAATACACCACCTTTGGTCAAGAAGTCATGATCGGCTTTCAGTGCTTCAAGCGCCATATCTAGCGAGTGTGCAACAGTCGGGATCAGTGCTTCTTCTTCTGGTGGCAGGTCGTACAAGTTTTTGTCTGCGGCTTCGCCTGGATGAATCTTGTTTTGAATACCGTCTAGACCCGCCATCAACAAGGCTGCAAATGCCAAGTATGGGTTCGCAACTGGATCAGGGAAACGTGCTTCAATACGCTTGCCTTTTGGGCTAGCCACGTAAGGAATACGGATTGATGCTGAACGGTTACGCGCTGAATAGGCCAACATGATCGGCGCTTCGTAGTGTGGTACAAGACGCTTGTAGCTGTTGGTCGCTGGGTTGGTAATCGCATTCAATGCACGTGCGTGCTTGATAACTCCACCGATGAAAAACAGTGCCATTTCTGACAAACCAGCATATTCATCACCCGCAAACAGGTTTTTGCCGTCTTTGCTGATTGACATATGCACATGCATACCTGAACCGTTATCACCCACCAGCGGCTTCGGCATAAAGGTTGCAGTTTTGCCAAACGCATGTGCAGTGTTCAATACAGCATATTTGAAGACTTGAACTTCGTCAGCTTTGCGTACCAGTGTATTGAAGGATACACCGATTTCTGACTGGCAAGATGCAACTTCATGGTGTTGCACTTCAACGCGGCCTGGGCCCATCATGGCTTCAATCGCATTACACATTGCAGCGCGCAAATCTTGTGAGCTATCCACTGGAGGCACTGGGAAGTAGCCGCCTTTAACACGTGGACGGTGGCCTGTATTGCCTGCTTCATAATCTTTGTCAGTTGACCATGCAGCTTCTTCAGCGTAGATCGTGTGACGCGCACCAGACATATCAATCGACCATTTTACTTCATCAAAAATGAAGAATTCTGGCTCAGGACCGAAGAACGCAGTG
>JAYXXU010000005.1:0-1341 GCA_036019135.1 Pseudomonadota bacterium
ATTGCTGGCTAAATCCCAGCCTTTGTCTAATTCACTGATCGCAGCACCTACGTTGTTCACGTCTGTGCCATTCACGGTATAGGTCGGTGCAGTCACTGCGCCTGTAGTACTGTTATAGGTTGCTCCGCCACCAAGGTTGCTGGCTGTGCTGTTGCCCAAGGCATCGGTCTTGTCATCCGCTGCGGCGGTCGCTGCATCCAATTGACCTTTGTTCACCGCTTGGTCTGCTGTGGTCGCATCGGCAACATTGCTGATGTTGGTGTTCGCAGCATCAATGCCTGCTGTGGTAATGCTTGGACCACCGGTGATAGTTAAACCACTGTTGTCTAATTTGCTGTCACCTGTGGTCACGCTA
This sequence comes from Pseudomonadota bacterium, assembly GCA_036019135.1. Lineage (GTDB taxonomy): Bacteria > Pseudomonadota > Gammaproteobacteria > Pseudomonadales > Moraxellaceae > JAYXXU01. Next base: position 356 of record JAYXXU010000005.1, read on the forward strand.
TCTAGGTCAAGGTCACGGCTTAGGCTGTATTGAATGGTGTTGCCACTCTTCGCAACTTGTAAGTTCGTTTCGCCTGCTGCTGTGCCGATATCGACCGTATCACCCGCTTTGATCGCACCTGCATTGGCACCATTGCTTGCCAAGTTCCAGCCTTTGTCTAATTCGGTGATCGCATCGCCGACGTTGTTCACGTCTGTGCCATTCACGCTATAGGTTGGTGCTGTCACTGCGCCTGTCGTGCTGTTGTAGGTTGCACCACCACCTAAGTTGTTGGCTGTGCTGTTACCCAATGCATCGGTCTTGTCATCCGCCGCTGCCGTTGCTGCATCCAATTGGCCTTTGTTCACCGCTTGGTCTGCTGTGGTCGCATCCGCAACATTGCTGATGTTGGTGTTCGCGGCATCAATACCTGTAGTCGTGATGCTTGGGCCACCTGTAATCACTAAGCCACTGTTGTCGAGCTTGCTGTTGCCTGTGGTCACGCTGTCAAGGTCAAGGTCGTGGCTTAAGCTGTATTGAATGGTGTTGCCACTCTTCGTCACTTGGAGGTTGCTTTCGCCTGCTGCTGTACCGATGTCAACGGTGTCACCCGCTTTGATTGCACCTGCATTGGCACCATTGCTTGCTAAGTTCCAGCCTTTGTCTAATTCTGTGATCGCATCGCCTACGTTGTTTACGTCGGTGCCATTCACGCTATAGGTCGGTGCTGTCACTGCGCCTGTGGTGCTGTTATACGTTGCACCACCACCTAAGTTGTTGGCTGTGCTGTTCCCCAATGCATCCGTCTTGTCATCCGCGGCTGCTGTCGCTGCATCCAATTGGCCTTTGTTCACCGCTTGGTCTGCTGTGGTCGCATCCGCAACATTGCTGATGTTGGTGTTCGCAGCATCGATACCCGCTGTGGTGATACTTGGACCACCTGTAATCACTAAGCCACTGTTGTCGAGCTTGCTGTTGCCTGTGGTCACGCTGTCAAGGTCAAGGTC
>JAYXXU010000006.1:0-12234 GCA_036019135.1 Pseudomonadota bacterium
GTGGTATCGGGGGCTAATCCTGCCACATCGACTTTGAGCGTATAATCACTGCTGGCTTGCACCGTTGCCTGTCCATCATTGACGACTTGGCTAAAGGTCGCATCAGTGGCAACCTGCCAGCGCACCACAACTTTGCCATCTTGCTCAGGCAAAAAACGTGTCCATAAGATTACGCGCTGACTTAATGGATCACCGCTGGCAACGCCATGACTAAATTTACCCTTGATCGGGATAATGGGTGAGTCAGAGGAGTCAAAAAAACATCCTGTGACCCCCATAGATACTGCAACAGCACTCACGCCTAATGCGGAATAACGAATAAATGAGCGTCTGGTCAATGATTGAGCCATGTTTTATCTCTCCATGTGTCGGTATCAAAGCGATTATCTTTGGTTGATTCTGGCGCTTTGATATGTCCAAGCCGTGACGTCAATCAACCTGAGCCGAACTGATATCTTAGTAACGGCTCAGGTTGAACTATACTCAATCTAATTTTGGATCTTGTGATACGCCCGATGACTGGTGCATTATTTTTTGTAGACTGTCCTCTAGACCCTCGATATGAATACTGCGCTGTGGAAATGGGATTTCAATCCCCTGCTCATCAAACGTCAGTTTAATCTGTTCAACCAAAGCACAACGCGCACCCCACCAATCCCCTGTCATCGTCCAACCACGCACCGCAAAGTTCACTGAATTATCCATCAAGTCGCTCACCACGACCGAAGGTTCTGGGTTCTTTAGCACGCGTGGCTCATCTGCCAGCAACTGCTCCAAAATCAACTTTGCCTTGCGTAAATCAGAGCTATAGCCAATCCCAATCGTTAAATCGATCCGCCGTGTTGGCAAGGCATAAAAATTGGTAATGGTATTGCTGGTGATATTCGCATTCGGCACAACCACACGCTGATTATCAAACGTAATCATGACGGTGTGAATGATTTTGATTTCTTCAACAATTCCCGTTGTACCACCAACCTCAACCAAATCACCTTTTTTAAAAGGTCGAAACACAATCAAAATCACGCCTGCCGCAAAGCTCGCCAATTGCCCTTGCAACGCCAGACCAATCGCCAGCGCCGTACCACCCAAGACAGCAGCAGCGGAAGTGGTATCGACACCCAGCTTGCCCAGCGCTGCCAATGCCACGACTGTCAAACCAAGGCCGTATAAAACATTGGCTAAAAACCCTGTCAGCATGTCATCAACATGCGTGGTTTTCATCACGCGACGGAACAGCCAAATCAGCCGCTTAATGATCCACTTCCCAACAAAGAAAATTAATAATGCTGACAAGACGTTGAGAACAATAGGGGTTGCCGAATCGAGCAAAAGCTGCGGCGATTGCCACCATGCGGATAGCGTTGACATAAACAAAAACAACTCAAAGTGACTGACCAATCAATAGCTTAACAATCACACCTTGCTCATAGTCAGCTTGGTGACCGATCCGCTGGTATATTCATACAAAACTGCTACGCTAACGTGCAACAGCCAAAGCATCTGCATCTTGCGAAAATCGCCACGTCCGAATGATCCGTAATTCAGAAAAATCCTTCATCGATGCATGAAAAGCATCATAAGGCGCACCCTCACGGACAGAATTGCGTGCAGCATCATCCAAAATCGCATGCCCTGACGTTTCGAGCAGCCGAATCGCCCGAATACTGCCGTTGGGTTTTAGAATCACCATCAACCGCACATCACCCGACCAGCCACGCGCACGCGCCTCAGTTGGATAGTGCTGATTACCCACCTGCTCCACACGCCGCCGAAATCCTTCAATATAGGCAGCACTCGGATCTGCTTTGGCAGAGACACTGTCCACCGTATGGATTTGGCTTTTTTTACTATAATCTTGCTTGCGTCGATCATATTGGGCTTCCAGACTGGCAATCATGGCAGCTTGCCGTGCGGCTTTGTTTGGCTGTGATTGTTGATCACGCTTGGCCTGCTGCTCAGTCGACTCAGCATCCTTCCAACTCAACGATGTACTCAATACACGCTCACGCGCTTCTTGGGCTTTTTGTTCAGGCTGTTGCTCCACCTGTTGTTCTGGTGCAACCTGCTGCATCTGCGCATCTGGTGCCGCACGATGCTCAGGCGATGTCAACCGAAACACTTGGCGGGTCACGCCAGCGCCTTGTTGGTTCGCTTGAGCCAAAAAATCCGCGTCTTGATCGGGCTGTTCTGCCAAAGTCACCGCAATTGTGACATCTTGCATCAAGGCTCGATCACCACTAGGTGCAATAAAACTCAGCCCAAATAGTACAAAGACATGCAAGCTGATCGCGGCGGCAGTACAAAACACCAGTACGCGATCCGCCATAAAGTCGCGCAGGTGCGCCATGATTTGAGTATTGAGGGTCGTTATTTGCATCCTATGCCTATTCCACGCTTACCAATTCCGAGGATATTTTTGCTGTCGCCCAAACGTCCAGCGCTATTTTTTTCATGCTGAACGTACAATTTTCAATCCTTGATTGTGTACAATCCCGCACGTCACGTCCACCGTGCGTCGGATACATCGTTCGACCGTTACTATGAGACCCAGCCGATGCGCAACATCCTGAGCAAGGTCGCCCAAAGCGTCCGCGAAGTTTACCACAGAGCTGAAGACCTCATCGAAGAAGAGCGTGATTTTCCCATTTCCGAAAATATGCTCAATGCGGCACTCAAGCGCTACGTGACAGACAATGTCGATCAACTGTCTGACCTGCATCTGAATTTGTACGATGACTGGTTACAGCTATTTGCGACCGTGCACTATAAAGGCATTCATGCCACGCTTGCCACCAAACTTAAACTGATCCAAATGCAGTTTGACCGCAATACTCAGCGCTTTGTTTTTGAGCAAGAAGGTGGCACGGAAATCATCGATATTCATTATGATGAAACCGTCAAAATTCTTGGGGTAAATTTTCACAAAATCGGGGTGAATGTGGCGCTTTGGTGGTTTCAATCAATCAAAAAAGAAGATCCGCTGGGCTACATCCTCGAAAAACTAGACGTGGTTACCGTCAAACATGGCCTATTGTATCTTGATCTTAATCGCTGGTTAGCTGACATCGAAAAAGTGATGTCGACTCTACGTAAAGTTGAAGTAACTCATGCAGTGTTACGCCGCCAAAAACTGATCGTCAAGGCCAGTGTTAATTTGGCAGGGATCTTTGGCACAGATACCAACACAGATGCTGGCGTCGAACCCAACACAGCCCCACCAATCAATGCGCAGCGGCAGTATTAAGCGATTGCATCCTTAAAAACCTGCCACCTGACACTCACCCTGCCCAGCCTGTAGGGTGCGATAAAAACTGACATTGCGAAACTCAGGCGACTCATCCAAATCAGGCCATGTCGATGCTGTGCGTGATTCAGCCTTGACATAGGCTGGATGGCTAAAATTTTTAACCCGTGAATCCGCCACCCAAACCACCCGACCAAACTGTAAAAAATCATCTAAAAAAAACCGATTGCATTGGTCATACAATACATCCGCCGCCAGCACCACATCGACCACCTCAGATAAAGCATACAAATCATCGAGATACTCAAGTTCAATACCATTCAGCAATGCATTGGCACGCGTCGCTGCCAAACTGATTGGATCAATATCACAGGCAATCACCCGAGATGCACCTGCCAGCTTGGCCGCAATCGCCACCACACCAGAACCCGTGCCGAAGTCCAATACGGTTTTGCCGCGGGCTACCTCTGGCTCAGACAGCAACCATTGTGCCATCGCCAAGCCCGACGCCCAACAAAACACCCAATACGGCGTATCCTGCCAAATTCGGCGGATCACTTCATCATCAAGTCGCTCGGTCGGTAACTCTGGTGGGATCAACCACAGCTCAATCGGGGTATCTGGCAGACGCTGACAACTGAGTCCAACGTCGGGAATGATCTGCTGCAAGGCATTGACTAATTCAATTGGCGCAATGGCATTCATGGCAACTTATCCCAATGCTCGCTCTGCCGCTTCGACCGTCTGCCGAATCAATGTAGTAATGGTCATCGGTCCTACGCCGCCAGGTACAGGCGTATACGCACTGGCAATCTGCTCAATACCTGCCAACTGAACATCACCGACACCGCCACCCTCACGCGGATGAAAACCTGCATCAACCACAACCGCGCCGTGCTTGATCCACTCACGTTGAATCAATTCAGCTTTACCAACAGCACCAACCAAGATATCAGCCTGCTTGATCAGGTCAGACAGATGCTGTGTGCGTGAATGACAAATCGTCACCGTCGCATTAGCCGCCAGCAGCATCATCGCCATGGGCTTGCCCAAAATCGCACTACGCCCGACCACCACCGCATGCTTACCCGCAACTTCAATCCCGTACGACTGCAAAATCGTCATGATGCCTTGTGGCGTGGCAGAACCATACGCCCGCTCACCCATGCTCATCCGACCAAAACCCAGACATGTCACACCATCGACGTCTTTGGCCAAATCAATTGCATCAAAACACGCTCGCTCATCAATCTGTTCAGGTACAGGATGCTGGAGCAAAATCCCATGTACATCGGGATTGGCATTTAGCTGTGCAATCTCAGCCAACAACTGATCTGTGGTGGTGCTTTGTGGCAATTCAATCTTGATTGAATCCATGCCGACCCGACGACAGGCATTTCCTTTCATACGGACGTAGGTTGCCGAAGCACCATCATCCCCCACCAAAATCGTCGCCAAAATCGGCGTACGTCCTGTTTTTGCCTTCAGTGCCGCCACACGCTGACTGAGATCTTGCTCAATCGTAGTGGCCAGTTTGCGACCATCGAGAATGACACTCATGCCTACAATCCTAAGTTCAAAAATAAGCCAAAATTCTGTGCGCTATGATAGCGTATGCGACCATCAGACGGCTTGAAACAAGCACATGGGGCATGTTTTTTTCAGACACCCTGCTGTTTTTTTAAACAAACCCACTGGCTTTCAACACGCAATACTTGTTTTTTGCCTGCTTCCTGCTATTATCGTTCACCTTGGTCGGATAGCAAAATGGTTATGCCGCGGATTGCAAATCCGCTGACGCCGGTTCGATTCCGGCTCCGACCTCCAAAATTTAGCCAGCTTCATTAAGCGTACACCTCTGCCCAGATGGTGAAATCGGTAGACACAAGGGACTTAAAATCCCTCGCCTTCGGGTGTGCGGGTTCAAGTCCCGCTCTGGGCACCACATACTTGCACACGGCAGCCCAACACTGCCCACTAACCCTAGTAACCGCAAGGTTCTAGGGTTTTTTGTTGCCCCACGTTGCACAGCGTAAAACCCTAGCACTTCTCAGTGACTAGGGTTTTTGTGCACGATATTCGACTGCCTGCACTCAGCAATCGACCGATACCTTTAGCCTTTAAATTTATCTTTAGCATCATGGAACGAGGTTTTAATGGATGCCCAGACAGACTCAGCCCCCTCTTTCAGTGACTCCCAAGCCTCATGGCTGGCATCACTCAGCTCAGCCAATTTGACTTTGCCTTCTTCGAGCCGACCCTCGAGGCCGTCGATTTGCTTTTGTAGCTCAATCTTGGCATCTGCACTGGCTTCAGCCGCTTTGGATTTGAGTTTATCAATATCTGCCTTCCATCCATCAAGCTGGGCTTGTAGCTTTTCCTGATAAAGTTTTTTGTCGCTCATGACGCTCTCCACTGTTAGTGACTCAAATGACAGCACCGCGTTCTCAAATCAGCTTGTTACTGAATATCATCTGCGATGACCTCATCAGACTAGACTACTACAGCCATGTCATACAGCCCTGCCTGATAGTGACTGCGTAATGAAATGTAGTAGGTGTTAACGCCAGATGTTTGGGTAGGTTGCTTGATGACTCTTTGCTATGATTCGAGCTTATCGATTCTTGCTCAGGGTCTACAATTCGAATGACATCACCCATCACCCTTCGTACCAAAGTCGCATTAGCGCTTGATCCAAGGCTAAGACCCGAGTCTGGGCTCTCACGCATCAATAAACTGATTATTGCTTGTATCTTACTTTCGCTGTTGGTGGCTGTTATCAGTACTGAAGAGCCTGTGTATCAAGATCATAAGACACTTTTTTTATACACCGAATGGGTGCTGGGTCTTATTTTTGGGGTTGAGTATTTGGCTCGGGTTTGGACAAGCATCGAGAACCCGCTACATAGCAGCCGTCTACACTATATCTTTAAGCCCGCCCCCCTGTTAGACCTATTTACAGTCTTGCTGACGTTTGCAACTTTTTTTGGGGCAGAGGGCTTCTTGCTCCGATTAGTACGCGTCTTACGTATCCTACGTTTGGCACGCTTGGGAGAGTTTTCGGATGCCACACATCTAATCAGTCAGGCAATCTCCAAGCGTCGCTTTGAGCTGTTGCTGAGTGCAGGCATTGCCCTGTTGTTACTGACGGTTTCTTCGTCTGCCCTATATCTGATCGAAGGTGGGGTGCAACCTGAAGCGTTTGGCAGCATTCCCCGTGCGATGTGGTGGTCTGTGGCAACACTCACAACAGTCGGTTATGGGGATGTCTATCCCGTTACTGCCGCAGGCCGATTACTAGCAGCATTCACAGCAATTGCAGGCATTGGCTTGATTGCAATGCCAACAGGAATCTTAGCCGCAGCGTTTAGCGATGCGATGCAAGATGCGCGCAAGGCCAAACAAGCCGAACTTGATGCGCTAAAAGCGGAGATACAGACCAAAGCCGCTGATCAGCACACCGATTGATCATAGCAGGCAGATCACATGTTATAGTCAAGCCGATCTATACACGGCTTGTTGCTGTTTTTTAATGCCCATGTCTGATGTCTTGGCGCAATACCCCGCTCTATCAACCGAAGCTTGGTTGAGTTTTTGTGACCCTATCGTCCGCGCGCTGGCGTTTGTGATTGCAAGCCCCTCACTCATTCACGCTTGGCCTGCCACCGTCAGCCGCGCCAATAACATTGAACTGCCGACAGATGCATTCTGGCAGCGCCAGCTCATTGCGTATTGGCCACGTTTATGCCAACTCGACCAAAATCCGCGACCGCTACATCATGCGCTACAATTGCGCCCGAACCTCAAACTAGGACACTATTTTGAGGATTTGCTGGGTTTTTGGCTGGCGGATGAGGGCTGGCATGAATTTGTGTTAATTGAGCAAGGTCTACAGCGTATGGATGGCAAGCGCACGCTGGGCGAGTTGGACTTTTTAGTCGAGAACCTTGAAACAGGCCAAATTGAACACTGGGAGGTTTGTCTCAAATTTTATTTAGGCGAAGGCTCACTCAAACCTGCGGAATGGGTCGGCCTACAACGCAAAGACACCCTTGGCCGTAAACTGCATCATCTCCAGCAGCAACAGTTTGCGGTACGCAGCATTCAAGGCTTACGGATTGACCATCGGCGGGCAGTGATCAAAGGTCGATTGTTTTGGCCAAATTCAGCCAACCAACAGTCTTTGGCAACCATGCACGAGATACAAGCTTGGCTTTCTCCAACGGCATTGCGCGGCACATGGGCAGACACACCACCCAGCCGCAGCGCCCTGCCACATTCACACCATTGGCGACGCGCCCATCGACTCGAATGGGTCACCGAACAGGCTGAGCCGATCCCAACCACCCTCCCACAGTATTGGACGAATGGGCTATATTTTCAGTTGACACAAGATCACCACATAGTCGAACGCAGGATGTTACGACTGCGTACACCAACCCTACAACTCCCGTATCGGCACAACGTTTGAAACACCAATTGTTACGGGTTTGCCCTACGCTCCTCCCTATTCAGTGACTACTGTTAACCCACCACATTGTGGAACTACTGGAGAATGTTATGAACATGAGTCACATGACTAAGGCACTTGCAGCTACTGCACTAACTGCTGTTGTTTTAACTGGCTGTAACACCGTCAAAGGTTTTGGTAAGGATGTACAGCGCGGTGGCGAAAAAGTCGAAAGCACTGCTGAAAGAGCCCAGCAAAAACTGTAACTGCTGTTTTTTTGCAGATGCCAAGCACCACAAATTTTCATACTGATGCTTGGCATTTTTCGCTTTGCTCCGCCCACACACATCACAAGAACTGGATATTTTGGTTGCAAGTTTTTGCTCCCACCTAATATGTTCTAGAATGCGTTAATTTTTGATGATTGAAGCACGTTTATGTCTGCCACTTTAGATCTGACTTTAGACTTGATCCGCCGCCCTTCCGTCACCCCACTAGATGCAGACTGCCAAACCATCATGGCCGAGCGACTGGCAGCGATTGGCTTTGCAATTGAGCATCTGCGCTTTGGTGATGTGGATAATCTTTGGGCGCGACGTGGCACAACCGCACCTTTGCTGTGTTTTGCAGGTCATACCGATGTGGTGCCGACAGGTGATTTAAGTCGTTGGTCGAGCCATCCATTTGCACCTGAAATCCGAGACGGCAAGCTATATGGTCGAGGTACTGCCGATATGAAATCTGCCTTGGCGGCGATGGTGGTTGCCTGTGAGCGCTTCGTAGCGGAATACCCTGATCACCAAGGTTCAATTGCGTTTTTGATCACCAGCGATGAAGAAGGCCCTTCGATCAATGGCACAGTCAAGGTGGTGGAGACGCTCGAAAATCGACAAGAAAAAATCAAATGGTGCTTGGTCGGTGAGCCATCAAGCACCTCACAACTCGGTGACGTGATCAAAAACGGACGGCGTGGCTCATTGAATGGCAAACTCACCGTATATGGCAAGCAAGGCCATGTGGCCTACCCTCACTTGGCCGAAAACCCAATTCATTTGGCCAGCCCTGCCTTAAGTGAGCTGAGCCAAGCTGCTTGGGATCAAGGCAATGCGTTTTTTCCTGCGACCAGCTTCCAGATTTCGAACATTCAGTCAGGGACAGGTGCAACCAATGTGATTCCAGCCACACTGGACTGCTTATTTAACTTTCGTTTTTCAACTGAAGTGACCGCCGAACAACTCAAACAACGTACCCACGAGATCCTGGATCGTCATGGCTTACGCTATGAGTTGGAATGGACACTGTCTGGGCAGCCATTCTTGACGGCAGAAGGCGAACTGGTGGCCGCCGCACAAAAAGCGATTCGACAAGTGACTGGCCGCGAAACCGAACTATCCACCAGTGGTGGCACATCGGATGGGCGATTCATTGCACCAACGGGGGCACAGGTGTTGGAACTGGGCGTATTGAATGCCAGTATTCATCAGATTGATGAACATGTGAATGTGGCTGACCTAGACCCGTTGACTGATATCTATCAGCAGATCCTGCAACAGTTGCTTGCGAACTAATCAAAACAATGTGCAAGGCGGCGGGATCATGCCGCCTTACACTGCAATTTTGCAACGATATGCTTGAAATTTGCGTTACAACATCCGCTTGAGCGTTTGGTCTTTTTTGACCAAACGGTGATATAGCGCTGCACCAATATGCGCAACGGTTAACAAGAGAATCGCCGTCCAAATCAAATCAGTATGCAATTGATTAAACCAACGCGCTGCATCGGGATCAGGGGTGAGCAGACTTGGAATCTCAAACCAGCCAAACATCTGAGTTGCGCGTCCCGAAAACTGCGTCATCAAAAAACCACTCAGTGGCATCAGCAGCAGCAAGGCATACAATAAAGAATGCACCAAGCCAGCACTGAGTTGTTGCCAGCGTGAGGCAACCACAGGCGGCGGTTGAATCGACTTCTGGATCACGCGATTGGTGAGCCGCGCCAACATCCAAAAGAAAAAACACACACCCAGCGCCTTATGCAGGCCAATATATAAACCACCCGCACCATCAGTATTTTCGTGCAACGTAATCAGCGCCCAAATCACCAACAGCGCGAGGACACTGATCCAGTGGAACAGCCGAACAGCCAAACTCCAGCGTGATCGTGGTTGCGGGGTGTTGACATGCGACATCTTTGAACTCTCGTCTGTGTACCAATACAGCGCACGCTAGGATTTTTGTCTCGATTTGCCTAGCGTGATTTTGTATCTATGGATTTTTTTTACGCATGATTGCCTTGGTTAAGCGATCAATATCAGGGACTTGGTACAACTTATTTTCAAGCAGCACTTTTTGATACACATGCGGTAGCACTTGGCTGTTGTTGGTATCACGTAGATTAGAAATTCGAACCCGCATGGAAACTGGTGTGGTCTCCACAATCAACGCAATCCGTGATGCGTCTGTATCACCTTCTATTAATACGGCGACCGCTGCACCTTTAACCGTATTTGGTAATAACGAGTGCGTGGGGATTTGTTGATCTTGCCATTCAATATGCTTCGCTTTGGCATTTGGGAGGGGCACAATCTCCAACACCAAACTCTGTGGCACGATCCAATCAGGCTCGCCATCCACCGCCAACGCATAAATATCAATCAGCCCCGTTGTAGTGGTGAGTAAGCTAATGGTTTGAGCGACCTGATCCGTGGATGAATCTGCTGCACTCCCTGTCTGTTGCTTCATGTGTTAGACCTCCGCAGTCTGCGACTGTACATAAACCTGTAATCGCAAGGCCAAATCCTCAGGATTTCCATTAAAACTGACTCTCCCTGTCGCACGCATGGCATCTGGCTGGCTGGCACTGTCACAGCTACTGGCCGTCTGCGCCCAAATCTGTCCACCTTGCTGCCACACCTGATCCGCGGCTTGGCTACCATCATCGCCCATCCCACTGAATACAATGGTGATTAAGCGACGACCAAACGCCTGACTCGCACGCAGCATCACTTCAGTGATCGACGGTTGATACTGACCTGGCCAGCGTGTTTCGAGTGGGGTTAATAACCCCTGCGGATTCATAGAAATCATCCGCAAGGCAGGGACAATCACCACTTCACCCGCGTTTAACAGCACAGGATCATCTTTAATCAGGCGGCTTTGCCAATCATTATGTCGCACCAAAATTCGCGGCAGCAACTCCTGCATATAAGGATCAATGTGCTGCACACACAAAAACGCTATCGGCAAATCACTCGGCAAGCGATCCAAAAACGCCTTGACCGCATTTGGCCCTCCCATTGACGCGGCCAGCACACACACATATTGCCAGTTGGCACTAGCTGAAGGCTGGATAGTTGCCACTGGTACAGGCTCAGCAGGACAGGTCAATAACGGCGGTGGATGCCCCAGCAACTTAAATAGCTTTCGCGACAATACGCGCATCCAACGGCTATATGCCTGCCGATCCGTCAATTGTGGCGCGGGATCAATCCCAAACATCACAGGCGCGTCGAAGCCGATTTGATCCAGCAGAGACTCTTGATCCACCACATCCAACAGCCATAAATCAGGCTTTTCGGTCAAATGGTGTGGCTTGAGACGATCTGGCGGAAGATTCTCCACAATATCGTACCCACAAGACTGGATCATCTCAGCCAATGCAATCCGCTGCAAAGGTCGATCAGCAATAACAAATAACCGCGGAACATCCTGTCGCCGAACGATGGTTTTCGCTTGGCTCATAACGTGTTATTACTCACTCAGCACGCCTAATAGCTCATGAATATTCTCAAGTAGCTCTTGCTCTTGGAATGGTTTACCCATGTAGCAATTTACACCAATCTGGAAGGCTCTTTCACGGTGTTTCTCGCCAGTGCGTGATGTAATCATGATAATCGGTAAATTCTTGAGTCTTGGGTTATGTCGAACCAAATTAGCCACCTCAAAACCGTCCATCCGAGGCATCTCAATATCCAACAGCATGATATCGGGTTGAACGTCTTCTAGCTTGGCAATCGCATCCACACCATCCTTGGCCGTCAACACTGCATAGCCTTGACGTTCTAGCAAACGTGTTGTGACTTTACGCACGGTCACTGAATCATCCACTACCATGACTGTGGTTTGTGCTCTGCGTTTTTCAGGGACAGCGACCTGCTGTTGACGACGATGCGCCGCAGCTTGTCGTGCTAAAGCCACCATATCCAAGATGATCATAACCGATCCATCACCCAAGATGGTCGCACCCGACACTGCTGCCACAGAGGCCAATTGCTGCCCCACGGGCTTGACCACGATTTCGACCCGTGAACCAACGAGCTGATCAATCTGAATCGCCAACAGTTGCCCCGCTTGGCGCACCAACAGCACGGGAACTGACATCACATGCCCATCAAGGATGGGCGCACGATGGCCTTGGATAAACTCCCCCAAATAGCGCAGTCGATAGTTGTTGGACTCAAACTTATACTGTGGATCTTCTTGCTTGTAGAGTTTGGCTAGCTCGGTCGGACTGACTCGAATAATCCGATCAATCTGT
>JAYXXU010000007.1:0-17065 GCA_036019135.1 Pseudomonadota bacterium
TATGCCCATGGCTTCAATCAAGTGAACCGTAATCGTCGCATTTCAGCAGGCGTGGTTGGTCTGCGCTTGAAAGGTGTTGGTATCAACAAAATGCAGGTGGTGTAAGCCCCACTGAGCCGCTATGCCTTAACAGATAGTTCAGGGCATAGCCTTTGTTTTTCAGACTAAGCGACGGTGATGAAGATGCCTCCTAGAAAACCAGCCTCCAAACCTGCTACAGACACCCCAGATCAGCAAAGCGATGATCAACAGACTGACTTGCCAGATCCTGATACTACTGATCAACCCGATACTGATACTCAGGCTGTTCATCAAATAGCCAAGCCACCTGCAAAAGTGCCTGCATCTGATCAGGGATGTGCCGTGCAGGTGATCAATCAATCAAACCAAGACTTGTTTTTGCAACCGCGCAAGCAATCCATCAAAAAGGGGGCTTCTGCACGTTACGCGTGTGATAGTCAGGAGGCCGCCCGAACCTTGATGGAATACTGCCGTGCCGTCAACTTGGCACAGAAGCGCGATGTACTGCGTGCATTCATTGTCGGGAGTTAATCAATTATGCGTGCTGATTTTACTCGTCAGTTGGGCGCGGCACCTGGTGTACAGCTTGACCCGACCATTGATGACACATTACCCAGTAATCAATCCGATGCGGACACGATGGTGGCCACATTGGCGCATTTGACCCGAGGTCGTACAGATCGTGCGTTTGTGGTCAACAGCAGTAACTATGATGCCCGTCTTGGCCGCTTGCCGTCTTTAAAACGCAGTCGGATGTCTGAAGCGCTATATCAGATTCGCCATTTCTTAGATACCTACCCACAAGGACGGGTGGTGGTATCTCGTTTGGCCAAAGCAGGAGCAGTGACGAAACCCATCTATATTGGAGTATCTGGTTTGGGGGAGTAGTGACCCCTCCGTGTGAGGGGGATTTTTGTGAAATACCTGTGCTGTGTGAGCCGACCACACTCTCAATTCCAAACGTATTTACTGCCGAAACGGGGGTGACACTGTACTACCGTATTGATGATGCAAACGGTGCAGGGCTGGTCGAGCAAACGATGCTAGACACATCAGCACACCTCAACGCACAAAACCTGCTGTCGGATTGGTTTATTAACGCTGGGCTTGCAGTGCAGTGGGGCGATGCAGGTATTGCGCCTTTCCAAGCTTTCGGAAGTTACATCATTGGTGCTGAGCCACTTGAGTTATCACTACCATCTGAGCTGTTTAGCCCACCAATCACCGTACATTTGTTGACCTATGCTGATTTAGTCGCCCAGTGGAGTGGTGGTGAGCCACCCAATCCGCCCGACTACGACTTTGTAGATCAAGTGTTTGGTGAGTCTGTATCTGTGCATGCCTGCGCCCTTAAGGATTGGCCTGCGTATTGATGCGGATCTTTGAAAAAACCGCTTCGGCGGTTTTTGCATTTTGCATATCCTGCACCTGCTCTAATCGCTTGTATCCCACTGCCTATACTGATGTCAATCATGGGAGGGGCGTATGAATATTTCAGCCACGACATCCACACCAACTCAGTTTGCACTGTCATTTATCCATAAAGAAAACGTGGATGAAGGCGTTGAAGTCCATGTGCAGCTTACGGGCCCTGACACAGGCGCTGTGACCGCACAAGATATTGGTGTAGTGCTACAAATTTTTGATTTAAATGGTGTTCGACTGCAAAAAATCGCAGGAAAGTTGCATCCTGATGCGGTTGATGAGTTCGGTGAAATTCAGTTCATCGGCGACTTGGCCGATACACTCAACGATGCTGTCAGTGTCGAAGTGGGCAATCTGAGCGATGCGGATCTGGTACAGCTTTGGGCGGATTATGTTGCGGCAGGCAAGCCGATCTATCGTGACACGGTGCAAGCCTATGACAATGGTTTTGAGATGGGTGACCCGATCAGCTACACCATTGATGAAAAAAGCCGTAGCGTTCAGCAGCTCGCCGATACCAAAGACTATTACGGCTATCTCATGTCTCCATACAGCGGCGACTATGCGCTTCAGGCCGTTATGGCAACAAAGGCAGCGGAACTGAATGTGCCGTTTGCTTATGAATGGCATCCTGATGACGTATCAGCAGAAGACATGCCGATGCTGATGAGTACGCTGAATATTAACAGTGATTATGCGCAGGGCTACTACTCACCTTGGTTGAGTAATGACCCGTATGTTGGTGGATGGACATGGATGCCTTATGTGGGTGTTCAACTGGCTGAGCGTTGTAAGCGTAACGCCCAAAAGAATGAAAACAACATCTCCAAGCGCCATAAAGTCATTGCAGGGAATGACTATCCGATTATCAATCGACGGATGCGGCCGCATGGTGGCACAGCCATCATTGATGACCAGATTGAGCTGGTGGCGCAAGCACGCATGAACCCTGTGATTCTGCGTAAGCAGGGAGTCTCCTCACTATATATCTGCAATGACTCACTCACCACCAAGATCACGACAGGGCCACTCAAGTTGATCGCTGTGAATGAGGTTGGTGTGGCGATAGATGCTGATCTGGTGATGATTAGTGTGGATGCGCTACAGCAACCGATGAGCTACATCGATACCTTGCGTACGCGTCTACGGGATCGACTCGATGCCTACAAGACCAAGACGGGCGGAGACAATGAGTCTGTGATCATTGATTACACCCTCAAAGTCTATCCAGATCCAGCCGCACCACTCGAAAAAGTCCGTGTCGAGGTTTCTGTGCTGCATAACGGCACAATTCGCTATATCCAAATCACCCGTACAGTTGATCGTCGCAACGGTGCGGTATCACCAACACTTAGCCAAGCAGCCTAACCCTTCTGGAGTACAACTATCATGAGTCAATCTCTACGCAACCATCTTGCCCAGCAAGCACTTCATCATGCCGTGGCAATGGATGCCCTCAAAGACCAGCCGATCATTGATGCAAGCCAATTTATTGAGGCTCAAGCCGATGAGCGCGGGGTGTTGGCAATCACCAATTGGTGTGATGATGGCCAGAGTGATGATCTGGAAGGTGCCACGCTATTGGATCTTCTGGATGGGCATATGTTTGCCGCATTTGATCTGGATGGTGATGGTGACATTTCTGAAGAGGAGATGGTTTATCAGGAGCGCATCTTGTCAGGTGCAGCAGACTTTATGCTGAGCTTGGGCATATTGAGTGATGATATTGATAGCTTGTTTGGCTATGACGCTGACGATGAGGATGAAGTTTCCGAAGCGGCAGAAGTGGCTGAACGGGTGCGCGAAGCGCTCAAACAGGCATTGCCCAGTGAGACAGATGAGCTAGATGATTTGATTAGCGGCTTTGTATTTGATGACGCTGCGGTAGCAATGGATGCCGCCAACAGCCCACGTCGCTTTGCCAAGTCCGATGCCGCTGGTAAAAAGCATCAATATCGTCGCGTACGCGCAGTACGGGGCGGCAAGGTCACATTTGCGGCCAAACGAATCACGGCTGGCGCATTCAAAATGACTGCCAAGGCCAAAGCGCATCTCCGCCGTTTGGCGAATAAAGCATGGACCAGCGCACGCAAAAACAAACTGCGCAAATCCATGCGTATTCGTAAAAATCGTGGCCTATAAGCCGTGGCCATCCAAATCGTTGGATCAGCAGTGGGCAGTTTGTCAGCATTACAAACTGTCCGCATCTATCCTGTCGAGCGGCAGGAGGATGGGAGTTGGGCGCGGTCGCTAGAAGGTGATACCACAGTTGTGATGGCCATACCTGTTGGTGATGCGGTGTTAAGCCAAAGCATCAACTGGAATAGTCCATTTGAGAATGCTGGATTGGAATCTGTGGCAGGAAATACCACCAGTCTGCTACAAACGGGCGAGTTAGGACAAATCGCAAAACAACTTGGACTGGATAATCAGTTCATCCGCAATGCTGAAAATAGATCCAGCATGACACTATTAAACTCGACACAAATCTTTTCTGGTCAGCCTCCCGCCGATCTACCACTCACTTTGCGGTTTCGTGCGATCAAAGACCCTTTCCAAGAGGTAGAAACACCGATCCACTTGCTCGCATCTTGGGCAGTATCACAAGAAATCAAAGATGGGGGATTGGTGCAGGGCGCCATTGAGGATGCTCAAGCGTCCAATTTGGGACTGGATACGATTCTACCCACCAGAGTTCCTTTAGTGGTGTGTGTGGAGTACGGGCGTCGGGTATTTTCGCCCATGGTGATCGAGTCTTTTTCTGAATCAATCAATACCAAGGTCAACAGCAAGGGACATCGCACGGAATGCGAGTTTTCACTCAAACTTCAGTCGTTATTTGCTTGGGATCGCGCGCGCTACAATCAGACCTATCGTGATGATGTGTAGTGGGCAATCAGCCAAAAAATGATAACCCGCACCCCGCCAAAATCCCCGTCGCTATCAGCATAGACTGGCTTTACGTCAAAGCTCAGTGATGTACAGCGATGCGAGTCACCACTCACCAATTCTCGACGGTTTTGCACGAACCAACAGCCGCGCAAATCATCGACATCTTAAATCTCAAACTGTCTACCGAAACAGATCGGCAGAATCAGTTTTTTGCGGCTGTTTGCCACGAGACAGAGGGTGTAACTGACCCGCAGGACTGGACATTTGAGGCACGCAATCTGGTCTTGGCACAGTACATTGCTACTTACAATACAGACGGTAATCCAAATTTTGTCATTGGTGGCAAATATTCATACAGCCAATACCTACTGGATACATCTGATCAGCCGCCGCAATACCTGTCAAAGCATGAGGTTGGTGGCGTGAGCTTAGGCATGCAGCCCCTAACAGGCCGCATGATCGGTGTCTTGGAGCTAAATTGCCATAACCGTATTGACTGGGTGATTGGCGTATTGGCGGCAATGAGTCGCTTTGAAGATGACCCTGTAACCGAAGATACCAGCCAGTCTGGGCAGCGAATCATGGCCAGAGTCGAGTGGATCAAAGGGCTTACTGCAAATGAATTTGGCAAGCTATTGCAAGTTTGGGGTAATGCCCGTTTTGAACTGACACGATATTTTCATTGGGACATACAGGATCTGGGATTGGTGATTTTGCCGAATCCCAAGGAGGTGGGGCTGCCCCCAACCCGATTTTGTGCCGTGGATGCTTTGCCAGCGACAGTCATCTACGCACTTGGACAATCTGATGTCTGGCGCGATCTGGTTATCGCACAAGACCAAGAGTGGGCTGCCTCAGATTTTGGAGATGCGTTTGAGCGCGATACAGCAAGCCATTCACCATCCACTCCTGAAGCAGATCAAATGACCATGGAGGGTGCATGATGTCTAGTCAATGCAGCCCATGCAGTCATCTGCCACCGCTATACCTTGGGGATATGTTCAAGGTGGTTTGCCAGTATACCGACAGTGCTGATCAGCCAAAATCCTTGGCAGATGTTGAGATCAAGAGTCAGTTTCGCAATCCGTATACCAAGCAAAAAATAGCAGATCTGACGATTGTGATCGTTGATGAGGCACTGGGGATCTATGAGGTGCGTTACTCAGATACTTATGCGCCTAGTTTTCTAAATCTTGATCATCTGATTTGGAATATTCGATATACCTATTTGTTAGAGCCAGAAAGCACCGAGAACATTCGGATTGATCTCGTTGAGGGTGCAACCCATGACAACGATTAATCCGCACCTGAACCGAACCCATTTGACCTTTCAAAATGGCCATAAAACGGTTGTTTATAGTGCTGCTCATCCGATTTCATTGCCATTGGCGCAATCACATGTATCAGGCTTACCTGCTGCACTTAGCGCTCTATCAGCGACAGATGCAGACTTGCAGACGCAGGTCAGTCAAAAGCTGGATGCTTCGGCATATAACCCGTACTGGCAAGGCAAGCACAACAGCGTTTTTGAGCTTGAAACAGCAAAGCCGCCTGAGCTGGCGAAAGCTGGAGATTACGCTTATGTGGATTGGGGCGAGGTCGGCTTAGTACAGTACGTCATCGACACGACACTACTGATGTGGCGACCAGTGACAACAACTGTGGGCACTACTACCGACGAAATTGATGAGGGTAACATCAATCGGTATTTCGATGAGCAACGGGTACGCGATACGGTGCTTGGTGATGGCCTGAGTACATCTGACAGCGCACCTGTTGTATCCACTGATCTGCTACTAGCGGCAATTGGCAAGCTGCAAGCTCAGATGAATGCAATCACTGCATCAGCAAAAACAGAAGAGCCGTATTTCTCGCAGCGCTGGTATGCAAATCGATTGTCGGCTGGTGGCGGCACAACAAACTTGTCCGCAAGTCTTGAGATTTTGATCCCGCTGCCGATTTTCCTGCAAGACATCATGCTTAGCAGCTTGCAAGTGCGAGTGCTTAATTCGGGCACTGGGCGAGAGATGCGCTATCGCATCTACAAAGTGTCAGCAGTCGCAGCGACAGGCTATGTTGTCGATGCAGTGACTGTTGTTGGCACTCAAACTGTAGACGCAGCAGGGTTTTACGAGCTACTTGATTCTGCGATGTTATTCGATAGAAATGCTCGATATTTTATTGGCATTGCTGTCAATAGCTCGACTCAGTTTAGAAATGTTGCGCTGAACTGCGCGATGATTTTAAGCGGTTCGTCAGTGTTAAGCGCTGGATTTTGTTTCCTTCAAAAAAATCGTGCCTATAGCGGCACATTCACCACAGATCAGATCGACACGCAAAGCGCGACAGAGGTTTCTGGTTCGCCGATTGAACTCTATTTTCAGATTGCATGATGAGGGAGCCTCATGAGTAATGATCCAGCGTATGCCGCATTAGTTCGAGAGTTGACAGGAATGAACGACCTGATGAAAGGGATGTCAGAAGATCTCAAGGCCATGTCACGTCAACTAGCTCAATTTGAACAAAAGCATCTGCATCAAGACGAACAAGCACGCGAAAACAAAGCTGAGATTGAAAAGCATGATGAGCGACTGACACTGCTGGAGCGTGGTGCTGATCGACAATCTGGATCGTTATCGACGCTACGCATCCTTGGCACATTGGTTTTTGGCGTACTGGCCACTGCGGTTGGCTGGTTGCTGTCTGTGGTGTTGTCCACTCAGTCCGTCACCCAGATCCATCAGTCCAAATGGCCACAGATGGATAACAGTATCAGCAGCATGGAATCGCGAATTCAGCAACTCGAACAGCAACAGGGGCGCAATCGATGAAATCAAATTCGCAATCGAAGTGGTGGCTGACCAGCAAGATCGTCTGGCTCAACCTCCTCGGTGGCGTGGCGGCACTGCTGTACGCGCTTGAACCGATCATGCCGCAGCTGGAGCCGCTATTACCGCGTGCTGTGTATGGCTGGGTTGTGGTTGCTGTATCTGTACTGACGGTATTGCTACGGGTCTACAGCGTCAAACCAGTGCGTTGGCAGCGGCGCTGTGACGATCAAGGTGTCTGTGTGATTGAGCCCGTCTCAGCCACAAGCAACAAAACCCAACGTGAACATGCTGGACCACAATCCTGTGAGCCCAGCGATGACCAACTGAATGGACAACATGGGAGCTGATCATGAAAAAGACGATTGAAGACATCCAGCAAGTATTAAAAACCGCGGGCTATTACAAGGGGTTGATCGATGGTGATTTTGGCAAAAACTCACGCGCTGCGTTGGATGCTGCGATTACGGCTGCCAATACACTATCCACCAGCGCACCAACATTAAGCGCACCCGTTAGAACCACTAGCTTCAACCAAACCTCCCTAGACCGATTAAAGGGTGTTGACCAGCGTTTAGTGAAAATCGTGCATCGAGCGCATCAGATCGCAACTGTTGATTTTATGGTGGTCGAAGGTCTACGGACACTTGAGCGACAAAAGCAGTTGTATGCGCAGGGTCGCACCACCAAAGGCAAGATCGTCACATGGACGTTAAAGTCCAAGCACCTAGACGGATTGGCCGTCGATCTTGCCCCGATCAAGAACGGCCAGATTGACTGGACAGACTTGCCCAAATTCGATGCGGTGGCCAAAGCGATGTTTGCGGCTGCGGCAGAGCTGGGCGTTAAGATCCGTTGGGGTGCGGACTGGAACCAAAACGGTCGTCCGCGCGAAAAAGGGGAGCATGACAGCCCGCATTTTGAGTTGGTTTGACTGTGGTGTTGCATGAAAAAGCTGAAACATTCGCTGAAGCCTAAGGTTGCAGATCAAATTAAATTTCTTTTCTCTTGAGATGGTAGCCTCCAGCAGAGGTTGGCCGTTAACCTTCAATGCAGTTCAGCCTAATGACAGTCTACAAAAAAACTCATTTTTTGTAGACTGTTTTGTAGACACCTGATGTACCGTGTGATCAGTTTGGCTGTTGCTATGTGTTAGTATGAGAATTAAGAAGATAATAAAAATCATTGTTTTATGTGTTTTTGTGTTGTGTCATCCATCGGTGTGAATTTGCTGTTGTTAGAACTGGCGCTTCTAGGTTGAGTGGTGTGTTTTGGTTTTTTGAGTCAGGGGATTTTGCCGTCACGACTTTGCCTCTAGAGCAGGCTCTCGGGTTTATATCCTGTGCTGATGAACTCTAAGATTGGCGGTGCTCGCGGCTAACTATACCCCACAGTAAGAAGAATGCTACGACAGTCGCTTTCGCAGCACTTCCTTAAAGCTGCGCTCAAGAACATTAATCGCTAGCCAGCGCTCAATTTCTTCTGAATCACGGAAACGCTTATCGTTATAAATCTCCCACAAGCGACTCAATGTGGCAAAAGGATGACTCCGTGAAACGAGGGAGCAAGTGTTGCTTATTTCGATTTCACCTGTTTGAATGATTTTGTAGTACCACCCGACACAAGCCTGATCTTGCAACAATTTTGCCACACCACGTTGGTTGAGCTGAGCATCAATTTTCCAACACGGTCGGCGTGGGCGAGTGACCTGCATCTGCACCGAGCCGATTTGATAAATATCCCCGATACAGACATCAGACTCTTGCATACCCGATACAATCAGGTTTTCTCCAAGCATGCCCTCATAAATGACCACTGACGGGAACTCCTGTTTGATCAGAGCATACGCACGTTCGGGCATTTGATGGAGCGCCTGAAGCTGTCCGCCATGAAAAAACTGGTCGGCCTGCTCATCACCGACACACCCTGTTGTGGTTACGGTGACCTTATCGACTGAGCATTTGTTAATGGCACTAGTTTGCTCCCGAGCAAAGGGCAGAGCCTCACCGATTTGGAGTCGTTGCACACTGCCACAGCTTTTTAAGTCAGACATGATGGTCATCTCTCAAAGACATCAACGATTCTTCTGATAAACTGCAATCGTAGGGGATCGGTTGATTGGACTATTGATTGGGAAACCACTCAGTATGTTGATCGCCACTACGTCCCCAATACGTGACCCGCTTGCCGCGAAGAAAGGCCATATAGCCCTGAACGCCAGCATTCATGGCTCGCTTGGAAAAGTCTCTATAGTGTTGGCCGTTCTGCTGACTGTCAAAAATCGCAGCTTTAAGGGCTTCTGTATTGAAATCATCAGCAACAGGGGGAAGGCCTTCATAGTTCAGCGGTGTTCTAATGACATGACCTGTGGCGCTGTAATAGGTTTTTTGGAGTGCCACGTAGTCAACATGGTAATATTCAACCCCTGTTTCAATCAGTCTTTGAACGACTTCAGGAAAAGGAATACTGCCATCAAGCGTGGCACGGGCAGCTTCAGTAACAATTTCAGAGTTCATATCATGGTTTCTCGTGTTCATGTTAAAGTGTCAGGGGCTGTAGAGCCTAGATCAAAGGTACTTTAAAATTACCATTAATATTATTGAGCCATCGTAAAAATTTAAGCAATGGTTCACTTTCATTATCAGAAGTCAGTGGTGGTCATGTTACATTACAGCGCCACTGTTAGCGGCGGTAATCCAATTCACCCCAGCCCAAAAATATGTTCTAATACGCCGCGCGCCCGTCCCCAATCCTCGCTAGTCTTGCCATCCGTTTGATGGCGTTTTGGTTTTGTCCAATTTTTTGCTAATACCTCTACTGTGTCCCAGTGGATCAGGATATGACATGTCAACTGTAAAACACTCATCGACCGATCAAGTCAGTTCGGCATCCGCAACTGTTGCGGTGATGGCGCGGGATCGCCACCGTTTATCTCGGCTAAAATTTGGCAAACAAGCCGACCCCGAAAAATACGCCGCCCTGCTCGAAAAATCCAATGCCGAAGTTGAAGCACGGCGTAGTCGATTGCCGAATATTCAGCTCAATCTAGATCTGCCGGTCAGTCAGTATGCGGCTGAGCTGACCCAAGCGATTATTGACCATCAAGTGGTGATTATCGCGGGTGAAACGGGTTCAGGTAAAACCACCCAACTGCCGAAAATCGCCATGCTGGCCGGTCGCGGTGTGACGGGGATTATCGGGCATACTCAGCCACGCCGCTTGGCAGCGCGTAGTGTGTCGCAGCGGATTGCGGAAGAGTTGGGTGAGCCGCTGGGCAAATCGGTTGGTTTTAAGGTGCGCTTTAACGAAACCGGCGACCATAATGCGATTATCCGCTTGATGACCGATGGGATTTTGTTGGCCGAACTTGGTCATGATCGGTTTTTGACCAAGTACGACACGATTATCATCGACGAAGCGCACGAGCGTAGCTTAAATATTGATTTTATCTTGGGTTATGTGAGGCAGTTATTACCCAAGCGTCCTGACCTTAAAGTGATTATTACTTCCGCGACCTTGGATGTGGAGCGGTTTAGCGATTATTTTAACGGCGCGCCGATTTTTCAGGTCGAAGGTCGTAGCTTTCCAGTTGAAGTGCGCTATCGGCCGATTTCTGAATTGCCAGTCGGTGGCAGCGACGATGATGAATTTGACAATGTTGAAGAAAATCTGCCGCGTGCGGTAGTGTCGGCGGTCGAGGAGTGTTATCAAGACGCCGACAGCAAAGGCTACGCCCAACACGCGGATATTTTGATTTTTGCCAGTACCGAACAAGAGATTCGCGAGCTACAAGACACGCTACAACGCTTTGGCCCGAAGCACACTGAGATTCTGCCGCTGTATGCACGGCTGGCGCTGGCTGAACAGCAAAAGATTTTTAACCCGTCTGGCAAAGGTCGGCGGATTATTATAGCCACCAACGTGGCCGAAACCGCCTTGACCGTGCCGAATATTCGCTATGTGATTGATTCGGGTTTTGCGCGGATTTCACGCTATTCGTATCGCTCGCGTGTGCAGCGGCTGCCGATTGAGGCGATCAGTCAGGCAGCGGCCAATCAGCGTAAAGGCCGTTGTGGTCGGGTCGCGGCGGGCGTGTGTATTCGGCTGTATAGCGAGGAGGATTTTCTCGGTCGCTCGGAGTTTACGGAGCCAGAAATTCGCCGTACCAATCTGGCCTCGGTGATTTTGCAGATGGAAAATCTGCGCTTGGGCGATATTGATCAGTTTTCGTTTATTCAGCCGCCGGATCATCGTTTGGTCGGTGACGGGCGTAAGCTGTTGGTCGAACTCGGTGCTTTGGTTGACGGGCAGTCGGGTCTGACCAAGATCGGCCAGCAAATGGCCAAAATGCCGATAGACCCGCGTTTGTCACGGATGATCTTGGGTGGCGCGCATTTTGGCGTGTTAAAAGAAACGTTGATCATCGTCAGTGCCTTGGCGGTACAAGATCCACGCGAGCGACCTGCTGATAAGCAAACCCAAGCCGATCAAAAACATGCGTTGTTTAAAGAGGCCGATTCGGACTTTTTGTTTTATCTGAAGCTATGGGACACCTTGCAGGCGCAGCGTGGCGACATGACCGAGCGGCAGCGCCGAGAATTTGCCCGTCAGCATTTTTTAAGCTGGCTGCGGCTGCGTGAGTGGCGGCAGACTCACCAACAACTGTCCGAGATGGCCGAGCAGCTCAAGCTGTCTTGGAATGAACAACCAGCCAGTTATGACAATCTGCATCAGGCGCTGTTGACGGGTCTGCTGTCGTTTGTCGCGCAAAAAACTGACCAGCGTGGTGAGTATCTGGCGGTACGGCAACAAAAAGCCAAAATCTTTCCAGCCAGTGGCTTACATAAATTGGCGACGCCTTGGGTGATGGCCTTCGAGGTGGTCGAAACCTCACAAGTCTATATGCGCACACTGGCCAAAATCGAGCCAGAGTGGATTATTGCGGCGGCGCGTGGTTTGCTGAAATATCACTATTTTGAACCGCATTGGTCAAAAAAAGCTGGCAAGGTCAAAGCCTACGCGCAGATCTCATTGTTTGGCTTGATTATTCAGTCTAAGCAACTGTGTGATTATGAAAAAATCGACTTGGCCGAGGCGCACGAGATTTTCTTGCGCGATGCGTTGGCGACTGGCGAATTGGGGATTGAACCGCCATTTATTAAACACAACCGACAAATGATCGAAAACGTGCAGCGCATCGAAGACAAGCTGCGGCGGCGTGATTTATTGGTCGATGAAGAAGCGCTGTATCAGTTTTATAAAGCCCGCGTACCGGCGCAGATTGCGGCGCGGCGGGCGTTTGAGGATTGGCGCGGCGAAATCGAAAAGAGCAATCCACAGGCGTTATTTTTAACCGAAGCGGATATTTTAAATGATGATTTACCAGATACACAGGCGTTTCCAGAACTGTGGCAAATCGGCAATCTGAAGCTGCCGACCCGTTATGTGTTTAACCCAAATGGCGATGATGACGGCGCAATTGTCAGCGTGCCGATGCAAGCCTTAGCACAGCTCGACGGCAAAGCGTTGGCGTGGGGCGTGGCTGGTTGGCGGGCGGAGTTGGTCGAAGCATTGCTGAAATCCTTGCCAAAAGAACATCGGCGCAAGCTAGTACCGATTCCCGATACCGCCGATAAAATCCTGCCAAAACTCAATCCAGCGGCTTCGGCCAGTCTACTTGCCCAACTGGTGCAAGCGTTGGCGGGGCATGGGATCAGTGAAAAAGATTTTCAGTGGTCGCAAGTGCCGCTGCATCTGCGTCCGCTGGTGCAAGTAGTCGATGAGAAAAAACGCCTGATCGCTGAGGGTCGTGATCTGGATGAGCTTAAAGCACGTTGTCGGGTGCAGACCAGCGCACCATTGCAGCAACATGCGGGTGAGTATCGGGAGTTTCCGCCGCAGTTTTGCTTTGAGGTTGAAAAAGTCGTTGCGGGGTTGGCGATGCGGCAGTTTCAGGCCTTGGTTGCGCTTGAATCGCCCGAATCTGGCGTGGTGGTACAGAGTTTTAGTGATGAACGCACCGCACGTTTGGCACATCGGCAGGGCGTGTTAAGGCTATTTGCGCTGCAACTCGGCGACCTGTCACGCCAACTGAAAAAACAACTGCCCAAAAACCTGATTCTGACCTTTTCACCACTCGGTGATAAATCCCAGCTTGAGGCGTTGCTGTTGCAAGCCAGTTTGGATGCGACGTTTGCCGATACGCCGTATACGGCTGACGCATTTGCTGAGCAGTTACGGCGTGATAAGCCGCGCTTCTTGTCGGTTGGGCAGACGGTGTTGGCTGAGCTGACTGAGATTTTTGTGCAGTGGCAGACCATTCGACGGCAGATGCTGAGTTTTGATTTGGCGGTGTTTGGCGAGAGTATTCATGATATTGAAGATCAGCTAGATGCGCTGCATCTGGATGACTTCGTGTATCGGATTGATGTGCAGCACTGGCGGCAATATCCACGTTATTTGAAGGCGTTGGCGGTGCGTTTGGAGCGCTTGCCAAATAACCTGACTAAAGACCTGCAAGCGGTGCGTCAGCTTGATCCGCACATGGCGCGTTTAAGTGGGCGCGAAAATGAAACCGCGCTGGCGGAGTATCGTTGGGCGGTGGAGGAATTGCGGATTTCGTTATTTGCGCAGCCGATGAAAACTCTTGGTGCAGTATCGCCGAAGCGGTTGGATAAGTTGTGGGCGGATGTGAGTGCTTAGCATCAGGGGACATCAGATATGCTGACTTGGCAAGCCATAAAAGCAACAGTGGCAATCTTATTTAGGAGTCGACAGCCTGAACGTTCGATTGCTCAAAAAGCTTTGGATTTAGAGCGTCGACAGACTGACCCTTACATCGCCCAAAAAGCTTCGGATTTATCTGAATTGCTGCTGGGCGGCAAGATGCCTTAGCGCTGGCCGAGCGCTTGATTCGTGATGCTGCATCGTCAGTCGCAGAGCGTGGTGAGTTTGTCCCAAAAAAGCTATCAATAAACAAAGGGCTGGAATGAATCTGTTCGTCGGTCGTTTATTGGTTTATAGACACCTCTACAAAACTTGCATCCTGTAGTACATTCTTGATTTTATTGAGTAGCTCATCTGAGGTGGTATTTTGCTGCCTCAGTAATCTTTGCAGCAGTGTGCGATGTGGCTCCAAGGTGATTTGCCATTCTCCATAGTTCGGATCGCTGGGCAAGTCATCTGAGCAGCCAGCGATGCACATCAAATACGTCGCATTTTGATGTGTGATGCTGTTTGCCCAGCCAAAATCCTCCATACAAATCACATTTGCCTCGATACCTACAGCGTTTAGCTTATCCACCAACCAGCGAGAAAAATCCTCCCCAAAGCAGCAGTCATTGATGAAGTTTTTTTGAACAACAGATAGGTTGAATTGATTGGTTTTGCAACTGATGGTGATCATCGGGTTGTCCTGTTTGAGCAATAGACGTATCTGCGTCACAGCCTTATGGTGATATATGCGCTACCCCAAGATTTCGGTAGTATACAGGCCGTACTTCATTGTGATGCGATAGGCCACCTCCTAATGCCAGATAATGACACTTTTAGTGATGCCGAGCTTCTCCGTTATAGCCGTCAGATTTTGCTACCCGATTGGGATCTCACCGCCCAACTCAAGCTGAAACATGCCCGCGTACTGATGATTGGTATGGGCGGACTGGGTTGTCCCGCCGCTCAAATCCTCGTACGGGCTGGACTCGGGTATTTAAGAATCGTTGATTTTGATTGTGTTGAGGAGAGCAATCTACAACGCCAATTGTTGTTTCATGCCGCAGATATTGGCAAGCCTAAAGTTATTGCTGCAAAAAATAGCCTAAGCAAAATCAATGCATGGACAAAAATAGAGCCAATTGTCGAACGGGTCAGCCCAGCTAACTTGGTAGATCTATTGCACAATATTGACCTTGTATTAGATGGTTCAGACAATTTCACAACCCGTGATCAGATCAATCAGGCTTGTGTCCGAGCGGCTATCCCATTGCTATCCGCTGCGGCGATTGGCATTGAGGGGCAGTTAAGTTTGTTTATGCCCCAGCAAGGCTGTTATCGTTGTATCTTCCCTGATGCGCCAGAAGATGCGCGTCGCTGTGCGGATACTGGCGTCTTGGCCAGTACGACAGCGACCATTGGGGCAATGCAAGCGCATGCAGCACTCCTGTATCTTGGTCTCGGCCAGACGCCCTTGGCAGGCCGATTGTTGTTGTGGGATGGTTTTTCTTTTAATCAACGGTTGATCCGTTATCAAGCAGACCCAACATGCCCCATATGCGCCCCTTGTTGATTCGTTCTATTCAATCTGTGATGTGCTGGCAACAGCACTGGAGAATGCTCGTCATGTCCCGTCAAAATCCTGTGCTGAATGGCCTTAAGAGTGTCTTGCGGGTTGGTCAAACCGCTGGTGTTTTGGCACGGGCAGGTATTCGCTATCGTAGCCAACAGCCACCCGCTGCTCAGTTTGTGCGTGAAACTTTTGAGCAACTGGGGGCGACCTATATCAAGCTCGGCCAGTTTGTGGCCAGCTCACCGTCTTTGTTTCCGCGCGAGTATGTGGAGGAGTTCCAAAAGTGCCTTGATCAGACGCCACCGCTGCCATATCGCCAGATTGAGGAGACCTTGCGTGCGGCATTTGATCAGCCCTTAGAGCAGATTTTTAGCCATATTGAACCGCAGCCATTGGCCTCTGCATCAATTGCCCAAGTCCACGCCGCGACGTTGATTACGGGTGAGGATGTAGTGATTAAAGTCCAAAAGCCCAATGTTGAGACGATTCTGCATACTGATCTGGCCTTTGTGTATACCGCCGTACGTTTGCTGGAGCTGGCTGTACCCAAGATTAAGTTTGCAGCACTGTCAGGGATTGTGGATGAGATTCGGACGCGTATGGTGCGTGAGGTGGATTTTGTGGAAGAAGCACAAAACATCGCCGATTTTCAGCAGTTTTTGAAATTTACGGGCAATACCCAAGTGGTTGCACCCAAAGTCTATCCTCAAGCTTCTACGCGAACAGTGTTGACGATGGAACGTTTGTATGGCGTGCCAATGACCGATATTGAGATGATGCGCCAACATACCAAAGATCCCGCACAGGTGTTGATCAATACCATGAACACATGGTTTGCCAGTCTCATGATGTGTAAGAGTTTCCATGCGGACTTACATGCAGGTAATCTGATGTTGTTGACTGATGGTCGGATTGGTTTTATTGATTTTGGGATTGTTGGACAACTGAAGCCCGAAGTCTGGGGCGCGTGTATTGGTTTTATGGATGCTCTACAAAAAACCGACTATACGCTGATGGCCAAGCATATGGTCAATATGGGCATGACCCATGGTGTGATTGATCAAGTGCGTTTAGCGGAGGATCTGGAACGCATGTTTAGTGTGTTGCTGACCACTGATCCACAAATGGTGTTGTCAGGTGATGCAGCAGATTTAAATGCACTGATGCTTGATATGGTCGGCGTTGGCGAGCGGCATGGCATTCATTTTCCGCGTGATTTTGCGTTGTTGATGAAGCAGATGCTGTATTTTGATCGTTTTATGCGTGTGCTGACACCACATATGGATTTGTTTGCTGATGCGCGTTTGCAGCTTTTGGCCAATGAAGAGCCCGTTTCTAAGTTGATTCATTGACTGTAGTGAGTGCGTGAATCAAAACAGGGAGTCAAAAGACTCCCTGTTTTTTATATCAACCCCAGAGTTTTAAGCGGTCACAGCTTTTTTAGCTTTGCTAAAGACAAAGTCATTGGCTTTAACACGGCGAGTTTCCAACCAGTAGCGCCATGTGTAACCTGGCCAGAGTGCGAAGTTTTTACCGCCATCTTGTTGATACCAGCTTGCACAGCCACCTTGCTGCCAGACTGTCCCTTCTAGGTTTTTCTGGACTTTATCATTGA
>JAYXXU010000008.1:0-1417 GCA_036019135.1 Pseudomonadota bacterium
GCAGAGAGTATCAGTCGTTCGAGCATCGGCTTTACCATGCAAGATCACAGCACTGATAGCGGTGAAGCGATGAAACGTGCCTTCTCGCCTGAGTTCCGCAATCGTTTGGATGCGGTAATTCAGTTTAAATCGTTGCCCACCAGCGT
Organism: Pseudomonadota bacterium; assembly: GCA_036019135.1. Lineage (GTDB taxonomy): Bacteria > Pseudomonadota > Gammaproteobacteria > Pseudomonadales > Moraxellaceae > JAYXXU01. The sequence goes on from JAYXXU010000008.1 coordinate 147, forward strand.
GGTGGATTCGGTGGTTGACAAGTTCTTGACTGAATTGCAAGCGCAGTTGGATGATAAAAAAGTGGTACTTGAAGTGGATGCAGATGCGCGTCTTTGGTTGGCTGAGCGTGGCTATGATCGCATGATGGGTGCTAGACCCATGCAGCGCTTGATCCAAGATGAGCTGAAGAAGCCACTAGCCGAAAAAATTCTATTCGGTGAGTTGGCAGAGCATGGCGGTACAGTACGCGTGCGGGTTGGCGATGAAGGCTTGGTGTTAGAAGTGATGGAAGATCAGGCTGAACCTGCTTAGAGCTGTAGTAGGCTGGCTGTTTGACATGTTTCGCTATAAAAAATCCCCGTTCATGTGACGGGGATTTTTTTATGGGTTAGATTGAAGAGATATCCTTCAACCTCGGCTCAAGTGACTTAGCCCCAAGCCTTTTCAAGAATTCCAAGTAGGTCATCTTTGCGGGCTTCTTTGGGGTTATAGATGATTGAGCCGTCATCTAATGCTTTGCTGGCAATATCAGTCAGTTGAGATTTTTCAACCTTACCAGTTTCTTGCAAGGTGCGTGGCAGTTTGGTGCGCTCGAACAGTACATCGCGTAGGTCACGAATGGTCTGAATGGCTTTGCTGGCACGCTGTGCTTTAGGCGTGATGGCGTACACATCAGCACCTGCCAATGGCAGGAGTAGTTCTGCGATACGATCACCATTTTTTTCCATATTGTATTCAAGTACATATGGCATAAACAAACTCATGCACAGGCCATGTGGCAAGTGTGCGACTGCACCTGTCGCATGCCCTAGTGAGTGTACCAGCCCGACCATGGCATTCGAGAAAGCAATGCCCGCCATAGTAGAAGCTTGAGCCAGCTCCAAGCGTGCATCGGCATCTTTAGGATTGTCGAGGACTTTGATCAGGTTTTGGCTGATCTTGGCAATCGCAGCCGTCGCATAGGCATCAGAGATTGGGTTGGCCGCGAGGCATGTATAGGCTTCGACCGCATGCGTCATGGCATCCATCGCTGTCATCGCAGTGATGTGTGGTGGCAGAGTCAATGTCATACGTGGGTCAAGAATCGCAGCATTTGGCATCAGATGATAAGAGGCAAATGGTAGCTTGACGTTTTTGTCAGTATCGGAAATCACTGCAACAGCGGTCACTTCAGAGCCTGTTCCTGCGGTGGTTGGTACCACAAAAAACGGCTTGAGCGGTTTTGGCAGGTTATGTGCGCCTGAGTATTTCAGCAGATCGTCGCCGCCTTCGGAGACCAGAATATTGACCC
>JAYXXU010000009.1:0-4740 GCA_036019135.1 Pseudomonadota bacterium
GTAGGGGGCTGGTATACTCCAGCATTCCCACTGCAATAAACGCAAAGACATACGCAGGAATCGCCAGCGGCAACATCAAGCCCCACGTCAACATACGGCGTAGCGGAAAATCATAAACCGCAGTGAACCATGCCAACGGCACACCCAACAACAACACGCCTGTCCCCACACCCAGCATCAGCGTGCCTGTATTCCACAACACGCTTGGCAATACATACTGGCGTAAATGTGCCCATGTTTCAGGTTCAGCCTGAACAAACGACGACAGCACGACAGCAAGTGGAATCAGCACCAGACTGGCGATCAATAGCAGTAACACCAGCGGCACAATTTGCCAGAATCGAGCCATACGATGAGAGTGGAGATGAACTGAATTCAAAGGGTTACACGTCCTGAATCGTATGAATAACAAAAGGGGCGAATATTATTCGCCCCTTTATCCCACAAGATCAACCGCTCAAGACTTATTTATAGCCTGCACGATCCATCAATTTCACCGCTGCTGCCTGTAACTCACCATATTTAGCCACATTGACCGAGTCTTGCTTAAACTCGCCCCATGCCTGTAGCTGTGGTGCAACACTGACGCTGGCCAGCACAGGGTACTCTTTGTCTTGATTGCTATATACATTTTGGGCTTGATCTGAGGCCAGCCATTCAATCAACTGCACCGCTTCAGATTGATGCGGTGCATAACGCGTCACTCCTGCACCCGAGATATTGACATGTACACCCGTGCTGTCTTGATTCGCCCAAAATAGCTTGGCTTTGAGGTCTGGGGTTTTTTCTTCCAAACGACCGTAATAATAGCTATTGACGATGCCAACGCCACATTGACCTGCTGCAACCGCTTCAATCAACTTGGTATCATCAGGGAAGACATCCGTCGCCAGATTGGCCACCCAGCCCTTGACGATCTGTTCGGTTTTTTCTTCGCCATGATGATCAATCAGCATCGCCACCAAGGATTGGTTATAGACTTTTTTGGAGGTGCGTAGGCATAGCTTGCCTTTCCATTTTGGGTCGGCCAAATCTTCATATGTGGACAATTCACTGGCGTTGACCAGATCGGGATTATGCACCAGTGTCCGTGCGCGAATCGACAGGCCAAACCATTGGTTGGCAGGATCACGCAGGTGTGCAGGGATATTTTGGTTTAGCGTGGTCGATTCCACCGCTTGCAACAAGCCTTCTTGGCTGGCTTGCCATAAGTTCCCTGCATCGACGGTCAGCAACAGATCGGCGGGTGAGTTTTGGCCTTCGGCTTTGAGCCGTGCCATCAGAGGGCCTTCTTTATCCGTAATCAAGTTGACCTTGATGCCTGTCTGCTCAGTAAACTGACTGAGTAACGGCTGAATCAACTGCTCATTGCGGCTGGAGTAGACCACTAATGTGGTGTCTGTCTTGGGCGTTGCCGCATTGGATGCATCGGTTTGCTCAGTGGCAGGTTTGGAGCAACCCGCCAACAGCGCCACAACAGCGGTGGTCAATACAGTAGCTTTAAGTGTCAGATTCATGCTGGTGTTACCCGATTGAGCGAAGACAAGAAAGCTGCAACGATAACCCATGTGAAAATGATTCTCAATATGACCTTGGTTACGAATTGATGAAAAAGACACGCTGCTTAAAACAACCGTCCAAGCACATGCGCGACAGCCGTTTCGGTGCGCAGAATCCGCTGTCCAAGACTGACAGGCAGACAGCCATTTTGCTGCAATAGATCAATCTCAAATGGAATGAAACCACCCTCGCAACCAATCACCAACACACACGGCTGCTTGATCTGCGCTGGACAGCTTTGCGCTGCATATGGATGCGCCACCAAAGCCAGTTTATCTTGGCTCAACAACGGCAACTCATCTTCCACGAAAGGTCGAAAGCGTTTTTTGAGTTCAATGATTGGCCACACGGTATCGCCTGCTTGCTCCAGCCCCAACTGAATATAGGCATCAATCTGCTGCAAAAACGGGCTTTGCCAATAGCTTTTTTCGACCCGATAACTGTGCAGCAAAATAATCCGTTCTGCACCTAGCGTCACGGCATCCATGATCAGGCGGCGCAGTACCTTGGGGCGTGGTAGCGCGATGATCAAGGTCAGTGGCAGCTTGGATGGCGGTGGGTCAGTCAGTAAAACATGATCTAAAACAATTTGCTGCTCGGTCAGACTGGCAACAGTGGCTGTACCTTTTAAGCCATCACGCATCCCCACTTTGATTGAATCACCAACGGTCAGCTTGAGATGCTCATGAATATGTTTAAGTTGGCGTGAGTCGGTCAGTGTTACCTGATCGGCGACTAAGGGATCGACACTGCATTGGTCTGGCTGAAGCAACAAGAGATTCATTTTTCGCTACACTGCTTCCATCTGTAGATTCATGTGTGGATATGCCATGCTGACCAGCCTAACGCTTCCTAATCTGTTGGCCATGGCCAGTGCTTTGGTAGTATTGGCGGCATTGCCGAGTATCAGCGTACTGACCGTGGTCAGCCGTTCAGCCAGTCTGGGATTATCACACGGGATTGCCAGTATTGTCGGGGTATTGCTCGGTGATCTGATCTTTATTCTGGTGGCACTGTTTGGATTATCACTGCTCAATGCATGGTTGACCCCATTGCGACCTGCACTGCCTTGGTTAGCTGCTATTTATTTGATCGTGCTGGGCTATCAACTCTGGCAAGCCACGCCACCACCGCAACAGCTAGTCACCGTACCCTCTGCACCCTATCACAGCAGTCTATTGGCTGGACTACTGATCACGCTAGCCGATCAAAAAGCGATTGTATTTTATTTGGCGTTTTTTCCGATGTTTATTCAGCTTGAGCATTTGACGTTGCTCGATGTGGTGCTGATCATATTGATCACCATCATGTGTGTGGGCGGAGTCAAACTGATCTATGCGGTTGTGGCACGGCGGGCAATGTTGCAGCTTGCGCAGCACTGGCAACAGCGCCTGTACCGCTTAGCCAGCCTGATGTTGATGGGCATTGGCTTGAGTGTGCTGATGCTACAGGTTTAGCTGCTCATCAACGCATCCAACAATCCCAACTGCCGCGCCAACGCGCCTTGATTAGCATCCAGCATGTTTCGGCCATTTTGCCCAATTTGTTTGGCTTGCGCTGGCTGCTCACACCATGCGGCAAATGTCGCATACACGCCACTGACATCCTCGACCTGTACCAACCCACCTGCATCGACCAAACTTTGGACGATCTGTGCAAAGTTAAATGTCTGTGACCCCATCACCACAGGAACTGCCAACCGTGCAGGCTCTAATGGATTATGTCCGCCTGTCGCCGCAAGTGAACCACCAACAAACGCCATATCCGCCAAGGCATACCAGATCCATAACTCGCCCATACTATCGGCCAAATATACCGCCGTATCTGCTTCAATCACTTGGCCTGCTGAGCGCCGTGCCAGTGTCCAGCCCTTTTCCTCGATCAACGCCGCCACTCGATCAAACCGTTCAGGATGACGTGGCACGATAATCAGGCAGGTATTGGGATAACGCTGATGCAGCGCTTTAAAAATATTCAGGATTTGGTTTTCTTCTGGCTCGTGTGTGCTCGCCGCCACGATAATTTTTCGCCCACTGAGTGACCATGTTGTACGTAGCAGCTCAGCCTGTTGTAACGCTGGTTCAGGCGGTTGCAAGTCAAATTTTAAGCTCCCCGTCACCACCACGCGCTTCGCATCCGCACCCAACACCATAAACCGCTCAGCCGTCGCTTGATCTTGCGCAGCAATACAGGTCAGTTGTTGCAACATTGGACGGGTTAGACTGGCAAATTTTGCGTAGCCTTTGGCGGATTTTTCGGACAATCGCGCATTGAGCAAAATCGTTGGAATCTTGCGCTGGGCAGCAATCTGAATCAAATTCGGCCACAGTTCCGTTTCGATCAGACCAATTATATGCGGTTGATGTTGCTCAAAAAAATCAGCCATCAAACCCACAGTATCCACAGGCAAAAAAACCGATTCGACCCGCTCAGCAAAAAGCTGACGCACCCTTGCTTGACCCGTACGCGTGGTATTGGTCACCAGTACAGCATGACCCTGATCAAGCAGATGCTGAATAATCGGTTGCGCCGCGTTGGTTTCACCGACGGATACGGCATGAATCCACACCACGCCAGTTTGCCTTGCAGGTGCAAAACGCCCAAAACGCTGGCTAACTTCCGCTTGATAGTCTGGCTGATGGCGTGAGCGTTGCCAGACCCGCAGCCGATACAGTGGCAAGATCAAGGCAAGCAGGAGGTTGTACCAAAATGGCGGCATGGGGATCGCTCAGACGACTGACTGACGAAGATCATACTGAAGATTGAACCAAACAGCATTGCCATTGCTGACGATGTTGCACTTTTACGGATGTGGTGGTTTACATTACCTACCAGTCTCGCTTGGCCATCATTCTCAATCTCCCAACCCACCCAGCTCAAACTGAGTCAAACCATCACCTTGACGAATAGGGTTTTTATGTTACTTAATCGTTGACTTATCGTTCAATATTCATACGAATCAGTTAGAGTCACTGGGGCGCATCGGGGTAATACAACCCATTGAAGCCACTGCAAAATCCAACCCAAACATCGCGATGGCAATTGGGCAAACGGTCTCTGCACGACAGATGACACGTCACCATCGCGGATGATGTATGACGAACACAACCTTTAGGATGGATCCAACTCATGTCAAACCCTTTGTCTTTCGATCAAACTGCACTCGTCAACAGCCTGCTT
>JAYXXU010000010.1:0-6855 GCA_036019135.1 Pseudomonadota bacterium
CTACCACCCATAACCAGCTCATGCTATTGCTGGGCTGTTCGGCCACCACAGGCTCACTGGCGATAGGGTTGTCCGTGCTGGTGGCCATTGGTTCGGATTCAGCCGCCTGTGCCTCATTAGAGTTGCCCATCATATAGCCAACCGCGCCTGCGGCAACTGCTGCGCCTGCCACTGTTCCTATACCCACGCCACCGCTGCGAGCGGGTTGTGGTGCGGCCTGTTGGCTACTTGCATTATTTTGGGTGGGTGGTTGCTGTTGTGCTTGGCGTTGTGGTGCTGGCGCAGTGTTGCGGCTCATGCCGACGCTGTTGCCACCCCCAACTCGACGTGCTTCGGCGAGCGGTGCAACGACCATGCTGCTCAATGCAACAATGGCAATCAGGCTACGATATTGGTTTTTCATCGGCATATCCTATCAAGATGTCTCAAAAGCGCGGCGACTTTAGCATGATCCTTGACTGGAATACGGCCTTAACTGGGTGCTGCTGTGACATTTTTTATAGTCAGTCTCGTCTAGTGTTGTTCTGCTAATTCGAACGCAGCCTCCAGCGCCTCATGTAGGCGACCCACCGCAATCACCCGAATCCCATCAGTATCTTGGCGTGGGGCGTTACCCTTCGGCACAATTGCCACCTTAAAGCCATGTTTGGCCGCTTCTTTTAGGCGCTCCTGACCATTCGGCACAGGTCGCACCTCACCCGACAGACCTACCTCACCGAACACCACCAACTGTTGTGGTAAGGCTTTACCACGTAAGCTCGACGCACAAGCCAACAGCACTGCAAGGTCAGAGCCAGTTTCTAAAACTTTGACTCCGCCAACCACATTAACAAACACATCCTGACCACTGGTTTCGACACCGCCATGTCGATGCATCACCGCCAGTAGCATGGCAAGGCGGTTTTGTTCGAGTCCTAGTGCGACGCGGCGCGGTTGGCCATGCGAAGTATCGACCAAGGCTTGGACTTCGACCAATAATGGCCGTGTACCTTCACGACTGACCATCACGATACTGCCCGCAATCGCTTCATCATAACGACTGAGAAAAATCGCTGAGGGGTTAGCGACTTCACGCAGACCGCGATCAGTCATGGCAAACACACCCAGTTCATTCACTGCACCAAAGCGATTCTTGACCGCACGAATCATCCGAAAGCGCGAGTCGGATTCGCCCTCGAAATACAACACACAATCGACCATGTGTTCGAGTACCCGAGGGCCAGCCAACGCCCCTTCCTTGGTGACATGGCCGACCAAAAATAGTGCCGTGCCCGTTTGTTTAGCATAGCGTGTTAATAAGGCAGCGGATTCGCGAATCTGTGCCACTCCGCCAGGGGCGGATTGTAGGGTTTCGGTATAGAGGGTTTGGATCGAGTCTAAAATCGCGACTGCGGGCTGCTCTTGATGTAGTGTGGCACAGATGGTTTCGACACAAGTTTCAGCCATGACATTCAAACGGTCGGTCGGCAACTCCAAACGATTGGCACGCAGGGCAACTTGAGAGAGGGACTCCTCGCCAGTGATATATAAGGCTGAGGTGTCCTGATGTTGTGCCATGTGTGTGGCGGTTTGTAGCAAGATGGTGGATTTACCAATACCTGGATCACCACCAATCAACACGACTGAACCCGTGACCAAGCCACCACCCAACACCCGATCAAACTCACTAATACCTGTTGGCATACGGGTTTCGCGGCTGACACTGACTTGATTCAGACGGGTGACTGCGGCGGCTTGTCCCGCATAACCGCCTGCCTTGGGTTTACCGCGATGGGTGACAGTAGGTTCGGGTTTGGCCTCAATGATGCTATTCCACTCACCACAATCGACACATTGACCCGCCCATTTGGGATATGTTGCGCCACAGCTTTGACAGACGTAGTTGGTTTTGACTTTGCTCATAGAGAGATTTTGCTCATAAAAAATGGCGAGTGAAATGCAGGTGGTGATTTTAGGGTACGGATTCTTGCGCTAAAAAGCGATGTTTTGTTGTTATGCTGCGTCAAATGATGACGTGTTTATTTTTATTGGATAGGAGTAAGCTATTTTCATGAATAGCTGGTGGTTTTTAGGCATTGCGATTGTGGCCGAAGTGATTGCTACTTCGGCACTGAAGGCGAGTGATGGTTTTTCACGTCTATGGCCGTCTTTACTGGTAGTGATAGGTTATGGCATGGCGTTTTATTGTTTATCCATTACCCTCAAAATCATTCCTGTAGGTGTGGCATATGCGATTTGGTCGGGCATGGGCGTGGTGTTGATCTCGATTGTGGCATGGCTGTGGTTTGGACAGAAGCTAGATGCTGCGACGATGCTTGGCATGGTGCTGATCGTGGCAGGTGTGCTGGTGATCAATCTGTTTTCCAAAGTGACGCTACATTGACAGGCTCAGTATTGCATTTAGTCCACTCACGCGTCTGGGGAAACTAGTTTGGTGCTGATACTGATGCTCAACGCATAAATGGTGCGCGCCGTAGCTTGGCCACGATGTCACCAATCTCAGAAATTTTATCAATCGATTCACTCATTTCGGCGATGATTTCAAGGTTATCGGTCAGCATTGCGATTTTATCAATCGATTCTTTCATCGCAGCAATGGTTTCGATATGTTGATTCAGGCCAGAGAGTTTGTGCAAGGTTTCACGCATTTCGGAGATATTGGCAATATTTTCGGTGATTTCTGCGATTTTTTGCATGGAGGGATACATTGCGGCGATCATTTTGAGATTGGCGGTCGCAGATGAAATTTCATACAGCGCATGGCGCATCTGTGCAATGGTTTCGATGCTCTCGCTCAAAGCTTCAATATTGTCACTGATTGCTACAATCGGTTCTGCCATCTGGGCAATGTGATCAACCGATTGGCGCATGCCGGAGATTTCTTTGATATCAGCTTTTATTTCATTGATTTTTAATAAAAATTCAATCAGCACGCGACAGACGGCGGTCACTGTGATTAGCAGGACAGGCGAGGCCAGCAAGGCCAATAGGCCAAACCAGATCGACACATAAAATGCGGTAATCACCACATATAGACAAATCACAATAATCGCCAAGACCAGCAATCCATATAAAAATGGCAGCAGCATCCGTGTGCTGATGTTGTTAGAAAATGAGGGGTCAAACAATGCGCTGATAAACGCTCTGATTTGCTGTTTGACCAATAGTGGCGTATCGGCGGTAGAGGCGACCGAGGTCGATGGCGTATTCGATGGATTCGTGGACGTCATGAGATAAAGGCCTATATAAAGTCAGTCATGCCAGATACACAGGCATGCTGGTTTTAACTGTAAACGTATCATGATCAGAGTCAATGCAAAATTTCGGTTGGTACGTCGATTTATGGGGTTTTCGCGGTAGAATGTCGGATTGTTTTTTTGCTGGGGAACTGAGTGGACACGCTGACAATCGCACCAGAAACTTTGACCGAAGCGGTCGAGCAGTTACAGACCATTCGAGATTTTATTCGTTTTATTGTCAGTGCTTTGCGCGAAAATGAAGTTCATTTAGGTCAGGGAACAGAGGATTTCTTTGCTGAAGCAACCGCCTTGGTGATGCAGAGTTTATCCCTTGAGTGGTCAGCAGATGAGCAGATTTTGGATAGCCGCTTGTTGGTATCCGAAAAAAAACGCATTGTCGAGCTGGTGGCGCAGCGAATTAACCATCGGATTCCTTTGGGATATTTATTAAATGTGGCATATTTTGCAGGACAGCCATATTACGTCGATGAGCGTGTGTTGATTCCGCGTTCGCCGATTGCTGAGCTAATTCAGCATCGGTTTGCGCCATACTGTACCGATGGTGTGACGGAGATGCCGCGTTTTTCACACAATTTACCCGTGTCTGAGCAGCCATTTGTGCCTGATCGAATCTTGGATTTGTGTACAGGGTCGGCTTGTATCGCGGTCGCGTTGGCGTATGCATTCGTGGATGCTGCGGTGGATGCAGTGGATCTATCGCGTGATGCGCTTGAGGTTGCGGCAATTAACGTATCTCACCATCTCAAAGATGATCAAGTGGCGTTGATTGAATCTAATTTGTTCGAAAAAATCCCCGCCCAACAACAATACGATCTGATCGTCAGCAATCCCCCTTATGTCGATGCCGAGGATATGGCGGAGTTGCCGCAGGAGTTTCAGCATGAGCCAGAAATGGCCTTGGCAGCGGGTCAAGATGGTTTGGATTTGGTGCGACAGATTTTATTACAAGCCGCTGACTATCTCAGTCCACGCGGATTATTGGTGATAGAGGTTGGCAATAGTGAATGGGCGCTACGTCAAAGCATGCCAAAAGTGCCATTCCATTGGTTGCAGTATAGAAAAGGTGGGATGGGGATTTTTGCATTAACGGCGGCAGAGTGTCAGCAGTATCGCGCCGAGTTTGCGCGTGCAGTAGCGGAGCAGTAAGTCATGGCAGGCAATTCGATTGGGCAGTTATTTCGAGTGACCACCTGTGGCGAATCGCACGGGTTGGGGTTGATGGCGATTGTCGATGGTGTACCGCCGAATCTTGAGTTATCAGAAGCAGACTTGCAGATTGATTTAGATCGTCGCAAACCTGGTACATCTAGCTTCGCCACACAGCGTAAAGAAGACGATGTGGTCAAAATCTACTCTGGCGTGTTTGAGGGCAAAACTACGGGTACGCCGATTGGCTTATTGATCAACAACACGGATCAAAAATCCAAGGATTATGGCGAAATCGCCCAAACGTTTCGACCTGGTCATGCTGATTATACCTATAGCATGAAGTATGGTTTTCGGGATTATCGTGGCGGTGGACGTTCGAGTGCGCGTGAGACAGCGATGCGTGTGGCAGCAGGTGCAATTGCCAAAAAATACCTCAAAGAAAAATTCGGTATTGTGATTCGCGGGCATGTCACCCAAATCGGCAACGAACATGCAACCGCGCTGGACTGGGATCTGGTCAACCAAAACCCGTTTTTTTGTGGTGACGCCGAGGCCATTCCGCGTTTTGAGGCATTGGTGACGCAATTGCGCCGTGATGGGACGAGTTGTGGTGCACGATTGGATGTGCTGGCTGAAAACGTGCCTGTTGGTTGGGGTGAGCCAGTGTTTGATCGTTTAGATGCGGATATTGCCCATGCCATGATGAGTATCAATGCGGTTAAAGGCGTTGAGGTTGGCGATGGATTTGCGGTAGCAGGCCAGTTTGGTCATCAGACGCGTGACGAGTTAACGCCAGAGGGCTTTACAGCCAATCATGCAGGCGGTGTGCTGGGTGGGATCTCGAGTGGACAGACCATTCGAGTGTCGATTGCTTTAAAGCCGACTGCAAGCATTACCACCGCAGGGCGTAGTATTACTTTGGCAGGCCAGCCGACAGAGATGTTGACCAAGGGTCGGCATGATCCATGTGTGGGTGTGCGGGCGACACCGATTGCTGAGGCGATGTTGGCGATTGTCTTGATGGATCATTTTTTACGGCATCGTGCACAGAATGCAGATGTTGTGCCGCCTTTAGCGCCGATTTGAGCAATGTGATGACCCAACCTGCTGTACCAGCCTCGCGTCTCGCGGGGTTTTATTTTGGTTATTTTGCGCTGATTGGCGCATTCATGCCGTATTGGAATCTGTATCTAGAGCATTTGGGTTTTGAAAAGGCCGTGATTGGACTTCTGGCAACGATTACGGTGTTTACGCGGATTGTTGCCCCCAGTGTTTGGGGCTATTTGGCCGATCATTCAGGTCAACGGATGCGTTGGGTACGCTTGGGTGCGTTGGCGCAGTTGCTGGCATGGTGTGCGGTGCTGGTTTTGCCAAATACGCTGTTTTGGTTGGCGGTGATTTTATTTTTCTTTAGTTTTTTTCAAAACGCGATTTTGGCACAATTTGAGGCCGTCACGCTGTTTTGGTTGGGAGAGGCACGCGAACGCTATGGCATGATTCGCTTATGGGGTTCTTTGGGGTTTATTGCAGCGGTGTTTGGCTTGGGCTGGTGGCTGGATTTGACTTCCGTGCTGAACTTACCTTGGGCGATGGTGGTCTTGGCGTTGGCGACCTTGTTGTGTGCATGGTGGATTGCCGAGCCACCACAACGGCTGGCATCAACACATCAGCTTGTGCCGATTCGTCAGGTATTGCAGCAGCGCCAAGTGTGGTTGTTTTTTGTGGTGCAGTTTTTATTGTTGTTTTCACATGCCCCGTTTTATAGCTTTTATTCAAATTATTTACAGGATTTTGGCTATAGCACCCGCACGATTGGCCTGTTATGGGCGATTGGTGTGTTTGCTGAGGTGTTGATGTTTACCCAGAGTCATCGTGTGCTGGCATGGGGGGCAGAGCGTTGGTTGTTGTTTAGCTGTTTGGCGCTGACGGCCTTGCGCTGGGTACTGGTTGGTTATTTTCCCAATCATTTGAGCATGCAGATTGTGGCGCAATGCTTACATGCGTTTAGTTTTGCGTTGTTTCAGTCGCTGGCTATGCGTTTAATTTTTAGAGAGTTCAATGCACATCAGCAGGGGCGGGCGCAGGCTTTATATAGCATGATGTGGGGCTTGGGGGTGGCGTTAGGTTCATTGCTGGCGGGGTTATATTGGGATCGGTTGAGTGGTTCGGTGATTTTTTATATTGCAGGTGGTATTGCGGCACTGGCAGCACTGAGTATTTTATGCTTACCCGAGCGCTCCGCGCAGCAAAATGTACCGAAGCCTGCTTGACCTACAGCGCTGATTGGTTGCAAGCTCAGATGAATTGGGAAGATTGCTGAGTAATAAAATATGCGATGTCTTGGATATGGGATGGGGTTCATATTGTCTAACAGTGTTTTGGATACGACGTTTCCAGAGCAGACACCTGCGATTGCGGTGGTGAATCGGCCGTTAATTGCAGGGTT
>JAYXXU010000011.1:0-5223 GCA_036019135.1 Pseudomonadota bacterium
TGTCAAGCGTCAACAGACCCTAACCATAAGGAAGGTGACTCACCGTGATTGAAACAGTCGGGCTATTGCGCCCAGCCGCTGCGTTGGCGATATTATCATCGGGTGTGCTGTTGGTATTGGGGCTATTGGCAGGTGTATGGAAATATGCGTTGATCAGTCGTGCTCCACGTGGGCGCGCGCCATATTATGTCGATATTACCCATCGTGCGGCGTTGTTGTATGCGTTTGCAGCACTGGTATTGGCGGCATTGGCGCAAGTATCTGTCTGGTCAGAGTCTGTCAATCTGTGGGCAGTTGGCTTGAATCTGGTCTATTTTTTGGCTGCTATTTTTAGCTATGCATTACATGGTGTACTCAAAGATACCGATAATCAATTTAGACGACCACATCAACTGGGTAAGCTGACCTTGCCGAGTGTGTTGTTGCATGGGTTTATGGGATCACTGATCATAGCTGAAATTGGCGGCACATTGGTTCTGCTCAGCGGCGCATGGCAAGCGCTCTGGCCGCTGATATGGCAAATCTAAGCGAAGCATTGATTTAAAAGAAACGAATGCTCAGAGGATATTGCCAGACTGTTCCTTCGTTGGCCTTGACACTGGCAATCAGTGGGAAAATCAAAAACAGAATCCCTAAAATTGCCAAAAATAAAAACCCAACCAAAATCAGCATCAGTACGGCTGAGATCGCTGCGTAAATCAGTAAGGACAAATTCCAGTTCACGACATTCTTGCCGTGTTGATCTAACTCAGGCATCTCATTTTTTTTCAGTTGCCAGATGATAACAGGTGCAATCAAATTGGCAAATGGAACCAACAGCCCTGCATATTGTGATAGGTGCAGAATCAGTGCCCACTGACGGATTTGATCAGGTGTACCCGTGGGTGGTGTGACAGGTGGAAAATTGGATTGCATGGTGTGTGCTCCTTGAGATGGTCTGTGTCTAGCAAATTTTTAACATGCTTGGGTGTGGATTGTCGTCAATCTGATCGGGCAAAACAGAAAACCATAAAAAAAGGCAGCCCAAAGCACACATGGACTGCCAATAAGCCCGTTCTTGGTCTGGAGTCCAAAAACGGGCGACCGACGGATGATACTACGCACTGCATTTGACCTGTATCAGGCCAAATGCGCTAGTGCTAGTGACGCGCGGTATCAGTACTGCTGACGGCAGGTACAATCGCTGGCGGTGGTAAGGGTTCAGGTGGCCGTACCAGCGCTGCACTCAGCACTTCGTCAATGGTTTTGACTGGGCGAATTTCGAGACCTTGTTTGACATTGTCTGGAATTTCACGCAGATCACGCAGGTTGTCCTCTGGGATCAAGACCAGCTTGATGCCGCCACGATGTGCGGCGAGAAGCTTCTCTTTAAGTCCACCAATTTGCAGTACTCGACCACGCAAGGTGACCTCACCTGTCATCGCAATGTCGGCGCGCACAGGAATGCCCGTCAGGGTGGAGACCAGTGCGGTGGTCAATGCAATGCCTGCTGATGGACCATCTTTGGGTGTTGCCCCTTCAGGCATATGCACATGCACATCGGTTTCGGTGAAGCGATCATGTGCAATCCCCAGCATTTCGGCGCGGGTTCGCACCACCGTCATGGCTGCTTTGATCGACTCTTGCATGACGTCACCGAGTGAGCCAGTCGCGGTATAGTTGCCTTTGCCTTTCACTGCAGCGGCTTCAATCGTCAGCAACTCGCCGCCAACCGATGTCCATGCCAAGCCAGTCACACGACCAATTTGAGCATCGTCTTCGGCACGCCCAAAGTCAAACTTATATACCCCTGAGTAGTCCTCAAGGTTGCTTTGGCTGACTGTGATATGTGCGTTTTTCTCTTTGCTGGTGACGGCTTCTTTGACGACTTTACGGCAGATCTTGGAGATTTCACGCTCCAGATTCCGCACACCTGCTTCACGGGTGTAGCGCCGAATCAGATCGCGCACGGCATCTTCTGCAATATCGAGCTCTTTGGACTTGAGGCCATTGGCTTTGATGGCTTTGGGGATCAAGTAGCGCTCTGCAATATTGACCTTTTCGTCTTCGGTATAACCAGGTAGACGAATCACTTCCATCCGATCTAGCAACGGGGCAGGAATATCCATGCTGTTGGCGGTACAAATAAACATGACTTCCGACAAGTCTAAATCCATATCGAGATAGTGGTCGTTAAACTTGTGGTTCTGCGAAGGATCAAGCACCTCTAGCAAGGCAGAGGCAGGGTCACCGCGATAGTCTTGTGCCATTTTGTCGATTTCGTCCAGCAGGAACAGTGGATTTTTGACCCCGACTTTGGAGAGATGCTGCACGATTTTACCTGGCATCGCGCCGATATAAGTGCGCCGATGTCCTCGAATTTCGGCTTCGTCCCGCACACCACCCAGCGCCATACGGACAAACTCGCGCCCTGTTGCTTTGGCGATCGATTCGCCAAGGCTGGTTTTACCCACGCCTGGAGGGCCAACCAAACACAACACAGGCCCGCGCATTTGCTTCACGCGTGACTGTACTGCCAGATATTCGACGATGCGATCTTTGACTTCTTCTAGCCCATAATGATCGGCATCTAGAATTTGCTGGGCTTTATCGAGCTTGATGGACACCTTGCTGGCTTTTTTCCATGGGGTGTTCAAGATCCAATCCAGATAATTACGCACCACGGCGGCTTCACTGGAGGCAGGCTGCATCGACTTGAGCTTGCGGAATTCGGCTTCTGCTTTTTTTTGGACGGCTTCAGGTAGGTCGGCTTCTTCCATGCGGCGTTCAAGGTCTGACATTTCGTCATCCCCACCACCATTCATGTCTGACAACTCACGCTGAATGACTTTCATTTTTTCATTCAGAAAGTATTCACGCTGGTTTTTTTCCATCTGCCGGTTGACGTTTTCGTGTAAGCCTTGCTCAATTTGTGACTCTTCTGATTGGCGCATCAGGTAGTCAATCAATTCTTGAACATGTGCTGAGAGATCAGCTTGCTCTAGGAATTTTTGTTTGGTTTCGATTGACAGTGGGGTACGTGTCGCCACGAAATACACCAATTCGAGCAAGTCTTCGATTTTTTCGGCAGCGGCAATCAGCTCACGCGCGTTGCGTAACTTAGCTTCGGCATATTGGGCAAATAACGTCTGTAGCCCAGCGCGTTGCTCAGTTTGGGCATCTGCTGACAGACTGATTTCAATCGGTTCAGGTGTGGCATTGGCGCGTAGATACGTGCCAGCATCCTCGATATCAGATAGACGCGCCCGATACAGCCCTTCAATCAGTACTTTGATGCAGTTGTCGTCATTTTCATGGTTCACCACTTGAACGATGCGGCATACTGTACCGTATTCGTACAGATTTTCGTTATCGATGCTTTCCGTCAAGGAGTCTTTTTGGGCAACAACGAACACCAACTCATCATCAAGACGAGCGACTTCGACGGCTTGGATAGATTTTGGGCGACCCACAAATAAAGCGATTTGCATGTGTGGGTAAACCACCACGTCGCGCAGGGCGAGTAGTGGAAATGGTCCACTGCGTGGCGCAAGATCTTCTGATGCAATTTGTTGGGTCATACAGCACTCCTCATGAGTGACAAAACAGCTTGTCATGCAATATTAAGTAATGCGTGTTTGACAAATTACAAGGGCATGGTAACCCGTTGTACGAAAAAACTGCTCAGCGTCGTGATTTAGCGGACTAAATGCGCAGTTATGGTGCGTGCTTAGGTTGAAACTGTAAGCAATGTTCTGCTAGGAGGCAATAGTCCAAGTGCTGATCCCAAGGCTGAGTGACCAACGGTGCGACCTGCTGAAAATCATAGGCCAGACCAATCCGTGTTGGACGTTTGGTACGCGTATGCGCCAAGGTACGATCATAGTAGCCACCACCCATGCCAAGGCGTGCACCATTCACATCAAAAGCGACCAGTGGCATACACAACAGTTGTAACTGCCCGACCGCAACGCCACGTTGGTGGCGCGGCTCAAACATCCCGAGCCGATGCCGTACCCAACGCCGTTGTCGCCATTGGCTGTGATGAATGTGGACAAATCGAAGCTGCTGAGTCAGTGTACAAATTCTTGGCAAATACACCGTTTTGCCCTGTCTAAAACACAACTCAATCACCGCCCGTGTCGGCACTTCGCCAAAATCATCCAAATACACACCGATCCGCTGTGCCTGCCTAAAAATAGACAACCGTTGCAACTGTCGTGCAATCGAGATCCCCGTCTGTTGTCGCTGCTGGATGCTGAGTTGACGGCGTTGACGGCGCAGTTGGCGGCGCAGTGTTAAGACATCAGCCGCAGTGATAGGCGTATGGGGCATGCTAAATAATGAATCAGATGACTGAAAAGCCTGATCATACTGAGTTTTGGATGGTTCAGGTATGGTGATTTAATACATACCCACAACTTCGACGGTATGAGGTTGATGCTGTGGGAAAGGAGGGCGAGGATTTAAACAAAAATCACAAACTTGGCAATAAATAATAAAGACAGCAGATACACCGCAATACTGACTGATTTGCCTTGACCAGATAGCAGTTTGATGGCGGCATAGCTGACAAAAGCGAGTGCAATCCCATCGGCAATCGAAAAGGTCAGCGGCATGGCTAGTGCAGCAATCAACACGGGTGCAGCTTCTGTCACATCATCCCAATTGACCAAAGCCAAACTGCCTGTCATCAAGACCGCGACATATAACAGTGCACCTGCTGTCGCGAATGCAGGGATAGAGCCTGCCAAAGGTGAAAAAAACAAACTGATTAAAAACAAAACTCCCACCACCACGGCAGTTAAACCAGTTCTGCCGCCTGCCGCCACACCTGCGGCGCTTTCGATATAGCTGGTGGTGGACGACGTACCCAGTGCTGAGCCAATCACCGTTGCACTCGAATCTGCCATCAAGGCGCGTTCGATACGTGGGAGCTTACCGTCAGCATCCAGTAGATTGCCACGTTGGGCAACGCCGACCAGCGTGCCTGACGTATCAAACAAATCCACGAACAAAAACGCCAAAATGACGCTGATCATCCCCACCTCAAATGCACCTGCCACATCCATCTGGAGGAAGGTGGGGGCAATGGATGGGGGCAATGACAGAATGCCAAAGAACTGATTATGTCCCAAGACAGAGGCCACTGCGGTAATCAACAAAATCCCGATCATCACCGCGCCAGTCACGCGTAAGGCAGACAGTGCCGCAATCATGAAAAATGATAAAAAGGCATAGATT
>JAYXXU010000012.1:0-5910 GCA_036019135.1 Pseudomonadota bacterium
CTCGGTAAATGTTGCTTGATCGATACCGATCAGACGCTTGAGCTGTGAGTCCGTGTAGGACTGAATCTGAGCATATTTCATAGCTCAAATTATAGGCTGCTTTTATACTTTCGCAAGAGATCTATTATTGATCAAAACGGACAATTAAAACCATGAAAAATAATATTAATTTAAATGATTTAGCTGTATTTAATGCTGTCGTTGATGCAGGTAGCCTCAGTCGTGCTGCGCAATCACTTGATCTCCCCAAAGCAACAGTGAGTCGTACCCTTCAGCGACTTGAAAATATGCTTGCCGTACGGCTACTTCATCGCACCACGCGAAGCATGCGGCTCACTGAGGCGGGGGAGTTGCTCTACCAACAATCGCACTACGCGCTACAACAACTTGATGACACCATCATCCACCTGCAAAACCGCCAGCAACAACCTGAAGGCCATATTCGATTAACCATGCCCGTTGAGATCGGCATGTTTGTCATGGGTGAGATGATTGCTGATTTTATGCAGCGTTATCCACAGATTTCGCTTGATATAGAACTGTCCTCACATACTGCCAATTTGATTGAAGAAGGATTTGATTTAGCACTACGACTGAGTCATCAGGCGTTACCCGACTCAAGCTTGATTGCCCTGCCACTCGGCGAGCTGCCGTTGTATTTTTATGCCAGTCCGCAATATCTCAGCACATTTGGCACACCCAAGCATCTCTTTGACTTAAGCCAGCATGATTGTATTTTATTTAAACATATCAAATATAAGCATCTGAGTGTCTATCAGCATCGCTCAGCCACGAACACAGTTAAGCCGACAGAAAGCATCCAACCCACAAATACTGTGACCTTACAAGGGCGACTGTTAGTCGATCATTTGAGTATGGTCAAAGATGCCACGATAGGTGGTATAGGGATTGGACTCATTCCACCGTACATGTGTCGTCTGGAATTGGCACAACAACGTCTAATACCGATCCTGTCAAATTATTATGTGCATTCAGGTCAATTATTGCTGATCTATCCCTCACGCCAGCATCAGCCAATTGCCATCAAAACTTTAATTGAGTTCATGACTAAGCGGCTAAAACAGCACCCGCTGCTTTGCTAACTGAACTAGACTAAAATCAGACCAAAAAAAAGACCCACAGTACTGTGAGTCTTTTTAAATATGGTGGCGCGACCCAGAATCGAACTGGGGACACACGGATTTTCAATCCGTTGCTCTACCGACTGAGCTATCGCGCCATAGGGTCGAGATTAAATAGATAAAGCCTGCACAAGTCAAGCACAGCCGCATTTTTTTCTGCAAAAACCGCGCGGAGCGCTGTTTTTTTAAGCAAGACGCTCTAAATGTGCCAACATTCGATGAATTGCACCGCAGCCAGGTTTAAACCGGGTTGCACCTTTTTTCTCTTCTGTCAGGCAAGCTTGCTCAACCAACTGTTCTGCCACACCACGGCCACGATTGGCAGGATGCACCACAATAAACTGCAACAGCCGCTCCTCTCCTGTGCCACGGCTCCAAATCGCCCCAATCACTTTATCATTGAATTCAGCGGTATATAGCACATCACCTTCCGCCAAGGCCGTGTCTAGCTTTTGGACAGCATCTTCACCATCGGCAAACTCTGGACTGGTCTCATACACGCGTGCGACTTGGGCGCGATGCTCTGGGTTATCCAGCGACTGATAAGCATGAACAGAAATTGGCATAATGCATAGCTCCTACAAATGAGCAAAAATTCCAGACCCGACTCTAACAACTCAACGGCGATGACGCCAGAAGATAGGGTATAATCTGTTTTTACTCTGCGGCTTTTACAGGAAAATGTCGATGTCCGAAACTGTCCAATCTGCGCGTATCGCCGAAGTGATCCGCAATACCAGCGAAACTCAGATTCGCGCCCGCGTTAATCTCGATGGGACAGGACAAGGCACACTCAATACTGGCATTGCATTTCTGGATCATATGATTGACCAAATCAAACGACACGGTCTGTTTGATATTGATATTCATTGTGTAGGTGATCTCGACATCGACGACCATCATACAGTCGAAGATTGTGGCATCACGCTGGGTCAAGCCTTTGCCCAAGCACTGGGTGATAAAAAAGGCATTCGTC
Source organism: Pseudomonadota bacterium (assembly GCA_036019135.1). GTDB lineage: Bacteria > Pseudomonadota > Gammaproteobacteria > Pseudomonadales > Moraxellaceae > JAYXXU01. The sequence continues at coordinate 2,119 of JAYXXU010000012.1, forward strand.
GCTACGGGCATTTTTATGCACCACTCGACGAAGCGCTGTCACGCGTGGTGGTAGATATCTCAGGCCGACCAGGGTTGTTTATGGATATTCCATTTACCCGCGCTCGGGTCGGCAGTTTTGATGTAGATTTGTTCAGTGAATTTTTTCAGGGCTTTGTCAATCACGCCTTGATGACCTTGCATCTGGACAATCTCAAAGGCAAAAATAGCCATCATCAAATCGAGAGTATTTTTAAAGCTTTTGCCCGTGCCTTGCGCATGGCCTGCGAGTTTGATCCTCGCGCTGCGGGGACGATTGCTTCGACCAAAGGTAGCCTATAAATGACCCGTATTGCATTACTGGATTATGGGATGGGCAACCTCCACTCAGCAGCCAAGGCATTGGAGCATGTCGGCGCAACGGTCGATATCACTCATGATCCCAAACTGATTGATAGAGCAGACAAAATCGTTTTTCCTGGTGTCGGTGCAATGCGTGATTGCATGGCAGGAATGCGCGAGGCAGGAGTTGATGCAGCAATCAAACGTGCTGCCTTCAATAAGCCTGTCTTTGCCATCTGTGTCGGCATGCAAGCCCTGATGCAACATGCTGAAGAAAACGGCGGCGTCGACTGTTTGGGGATTTTTAATGGACAGGTCAAACGCTTCCCTGATCAGGCTGGCCTAAAAGTTCCGCACATGGGCTGGAATCAAGTCGATCAAATCGATCCAAGCCATCCAATGTGGGCGGGGATTGCACAACACACTCGTTTTTATTTTGTACATAGCTACTATGTGCAACCCGAGGACAATACATTGTTGGCGGCGACCTGCGATTATGGGCATCCTTTTGCAGCGGCCTTGCAGCGCGAAAATCTATTTGCAACGCAATTCCATCCCGAAAAAAGCCATACCGCTGGCTTACAATTGCTCAAGAATTTTGTCGAGTGGCAGGTGTAACCGATGGAAAAAACACGGATGCTGATGTTACGCGATGCGCTCAATGAATTTTCGGCGCATAGCAACCAACATCCGAGTGCAGCACTCCTCTACCCAATTGAAGCCAACGACATTCGTGGTCTACGTGATTGTACTGGTGAGGTACTGGGTGCATATCGACTGGCGAAGGGGCGCGATGTGGTGTACATCGGTTTAGCGTGCTGGGATCAATCCGAAGACTACCGAATTGGGCTGTTTTTTCAAAAAAAGCAGCAGTTCCCCAGCATGGTACTCTCCAAGCATAACGGACAATATTTTGAATTCAGTTATGCACCACGCAAGCAAGATGGTCTGAACCCACAGCGTAAACAGCAGTTTGAACAGGCGCTTGGACAACAAACTGTTCAACTGATCATCCCATATGATGAGTTAAGTGTGTTTAAATTTGCCAAGTCGGTCACCACATTGGCCACCACGATTCGCCAACTCAACGCCCTCAAGCCAGAGACAGCCGCAACAACGGGTTCACTGAAAGAATAGGATTTTTTATGCTTATTATCCCTGCAATCGATCTTAAAGATGGTCAGTGTGTTCGCCTCAAGCAAGGCCGAATGGAAGACGACACTGTGTTTTCGGATGATCCTGTCGCCACCGCAACACATTGGGTTAACGAAGGCGCACGTCGCTTGCATTTGGTTGACTTAAATGGGGCGTTTGCAGGCACGCCAATTCATAAAAATGTGGTGGAAAATATTGCTCAGGCACACCCTGACCTACCGATTCAGATTGGCGGTGGGATTCGCTCACTCGAAACCATCCGTCACTATCTCGAAGCAGGGGTATCTTTTGTGATTATTGGCACCAAAGCCGTGCAAGATCCCAGTTTTGTTGAGCAAGCATGCCGCGAATTTGCAGGTCATATCATTGTGGGAATTGATGCCAAAGATGGTCTGGTTGCCACCGATGGCTGGGCAAATGTCACCAATGTCAAGGCGACTGATTTGGCGATTCGTTTTGCGGATGCTGGCGTATCATCGATTGTGTATACCGATATTGCGCGCGATGGGATGATGCAAGGCGTTAACGTCGATCAAACCGTTAATCTCGCGCAAGCCTGTGAGCTACCTGTGATCGCTTCTGGTGGGGTAACCAATCTGGATGATATTCGCGCACTCAAGGGCAAAAAAGGCATTCTCGGGGCAATTACTGGTCGCGCCATCTACGAAGGCACAATTAACCTGCGTGAAGCGCAGATGTTGTTAGATGCTTGATTGAATGAATTTGATGTGTTCTATCATCGTTTCAATTTTGTTTAGTAACTGCTCATTATTGTATGCTTAGCTCTAAACGCGATTGGCGAATCAGTGAAACACTTAGCATATTTAATGGCTAAAATATTCGGAGGAATTTTTTATTATGTCAGTATCACACAAAGCCAAAGAGAGACAGGCTAGAACTCGCGAAGCACGCCTAAAAAGAAAGGAAAACATCTCTTTCGCAACGATTACAAAACAGGAGTCTGTCAAAAACATTTTCTACAGGCATTATATCCATGCAGTTTATCTGAACGACAAAGTTAGAGCATATCATTTTGCCAATAGCATCGGCATTAAAACTCCAAATGTATTTATCCAGCCAAGCAAAGATTTTACTGTACCATTCCGTACTGTACCACTCAAATCAGGCCATGTATTGAAGCCAAAATCTGAGGTACAATCAAGGGGCGTTTATATTATTCATGAAGAAAATAGAATATATGACATGACACAGAAGAAAAACTTACTCTCTTTTACGGAGCTCAAAGAATCCGCTTCCGAAATGCTAAAAAAAGGTCTTGTCAAGCAAGACAACTGGATTCTTGAGGAAGTCATTTATTTCGACAAAAAAACCAAAGAGCTAGCATGGGATATAAAGTTCTATTGCTTTTATGGGAAAGCCGTACTTGCATTAAGAACAAGTCGAGATGGTGATTTGAAACGCTGTTGGTTCAACCGAGAAGGAAAGCGTGTAGATACTGGAAAATATAGCGATGAACTTTACGAGGCACCGCCTGTTTCCGAGGCGTTGTTTCAGCTTGCTGAACGCATCAGTTACCAGATCCCAGCCGCTTTTTATCGAATTGACTTCTTAGAAACGATGGATACAGTGTTTTTAGGTGAGTTTACACCGTTACCCAGCGACTCTGATGCATTCTCCGACAAATATGATAATATTCTTGGGCTAGCTTTCTTAGATGCACAGGCTCGACTGAATCGAGATCTTTTTGCAAAAAAGGATTTTTCAGAATACCGTAAGTTCTATGAACAAACATCCAGCTCCAAACCTCATGCTTTAGGCATTAAAAAATATTTTTTGGAAGGAATAAGAAGGATATCAAAACCAATCAATCACAAGGAAATCAGAGAGCAAATGAATCAGTCATTTGATGATGGTGACTATAGCTATGCTCTAAAAAAGTATGACCAAATACCAACCAGAAAAAAAGCTCTAGGTGATCACCTGATTGCTCTAGAAGCCAAATGGGCTTTAAATCAAGAAACATTAGCTAATAAATCAAGTCCTTCTTACCATATAGATTTAACTGACATCCCTTCATCCAATAAAAACTCCAATAGTGAAAATTTAAGCTGTGCTAAAACGCTCAGCAGCATGCAACTGTATAAAGAATCTACACCTTACTGGATTTCGTTTTTGTCTGGAGCTAAAAATATAAATCTTGCCACCACGCGAAAAATTATAACAACCCTACTCCATCTGTCATATGAAGATCAGCATGCATCTCTAAGGATACTCGATCTTATAAAAGAAAAAATGGAAGAAATTTTAGACAACCATCATACTGACTTCATCAATTACACATATGTTTTGTTGAAAA
>JAYXXU010000013.1:0-14777 GCA_036019135.1 Pseudomonadota bacterium
TAAAATCCACTCAATCCTCTAATACAGCTTGATCGCTCCATGACTCATGCCACCGCCAGCGCGCGCGCACTGCTTCCATTGCTATTGTTTTTATGCATTTTTTTGGGCAGTGGCGTGTATTACAGCGCAATCGGAACAGAGTTTGCGTTCTATCAACTCAAAGCCCCTGTCGCCGCATTGGCCGCCATTATACTGGCCGTTCTACTGCATCAAAGCACAATCAATCAAGCGATTGATACCTTGTTGGATGGTATTGGACAACGCAATATTATTTTGATGGCCTTGGTGTTTTTGTTGGCAGGTGCTTTCGCCAGCGTCAGCAAAGATATTGGCAGTGTGGATGCCACAGTTCAGCTTGGCCTGCACTGGATTCCAGCCAGCTTTGTGTTACCTGCATTGTTCGTGATTGCAGGCTTCATTGCCACGGCGATGGGTACATCCATGGGTACGATTGCAGCAACAGCACCGATTGCAACAGGTTTTGCAGTAGCAACAGGACTCAATCCTGCACTGGCCTTGGGTGCTGTCGTCGGCGGGGCAATGTTTGGGGATAACCTGTCGATGATCTCGGACACTACGATTGCGGCAACCCGCAGCCAAGGCGTGTCGCTGCGTGACAAGTTCCGCGTCAACATCTGGATCGCACTGCCTGCGGCTTTGATCACCTTGCTGGTGTTGGCTCTGTTGGGCGGAGATGCACATAACACCGTTAAACAAAGCGCTTCGCTCTGGCTGGTCTTGCCATATGTTTTGGTTTTTGCATTGGCACTCAGTGGCTTGCATGTGCTTGCAGTACTGACTATTGGGGTTGGGTTATCAGGACTGTTAGGTTTATTGCTGACCGCTGATTACACTGTGCCACAGTTCGGTACAGGCATTTATAGTGGTTTTGAAAGCATGTTTGAAATCACCCTACTCGCCATGCTCATTGGCGGCTTATCTGCATTAATGCAACAGCAAGGTGGCACACACTGGCTCATTCAACAGATTCAATCTCTGACCACACATTTACATATCGCTCGCCATAAAGCTGGCGAGTTGGGTGTGGTGTTATTGGTTTCTATTGCCAATTTTTTCGTGGCCAATAACACCGTCGCAATTGTCCTCACAGGCGATATTGCCCGTGACATCGCTGAACAACATGGTGTTGATCCACGGCGTACGGCCAGTCTGTTGGATATTTTTTCTTGTGTGGTGCAAGGCTTGATTCCCTATGGCGCACAAATCTTGTTAGCCAGCTCAATCGCCCAACTGTCGCCACTTGAACTCGTGGGTAGCGTCTACTATTGCTGGGTATTGGCTTTGGTGGCAGTTTTTGCATTGATCTGGAATTTGCCACGGCTAAAATACGTACAAGTCTAAATCAACGATCAACAGATGCTGCCCTTTCTAGATACACCCGTAGGTATGGCTCTAGGGCGATGCTTGGGTTTTGTATCAAGATCAAGGCTCTGGTAGATTATGACCAGTGGCTGTCGTTTAAGGCTGTTTAACATCAACCAGATGCACCGGCATATACAAAGAACACAACAAACCCAATCGCAAACAAAATATTCCCAATAATGATACTACGCCAGCGCCAGATAAAACTCCGACGCTTGCCTGTCAACGTATCACGGCGCATCTGGCTCGGAATATAGACCTGATATGGATTATGTACTTGCCAGTCTGTCAGTGCCTTGACTTCGGGTTCATCTAGCGGGTTCGGTGTGGTCATTTGGATATAGCCCAAACCTAAGTGTGAGCTAATTTAATATCGGTCGGTTGGCCGAAGTTGCCATTGATGCTGATCATAGGGTCGAACCTGACTTGTGCCAGTCTTAGGCCGTTTAATTAATCCGCCAGATTGGCAAACCGTCCTGTCTGGATAAAGGATAAATAGGGATTAAGCCGTTGGTGCTTATATATCCCACTCAGCCGTTGACGTTTTCCAAACACGCCCATATCTAGCCAGTGCTCTCCCTCCTTAATTCAATCCCAATATCAAAAACCAGAGTAAAAGTCCTCCTCCTATCACATTCCCAATAATGATACTACGCCAGCGCCAGATAAAACTCCGACGCTTACCCGTCAACGTGTCACGTCGCATCTGGCTCGGAATATAGACTTGATACGGATTATGTCCTTGCCAGTCCGTCAGTGCCTTGACTTCGGGTTCATCTAGCGGGTTCGGTGTGGTCATTTGGATATAGCCCAAACCTAAGTGTGAGCTAAAAGAGAGTGACTGGGTAAACCATAACCAAAGCTTTCCTATCCATGTTCGTGCATTGATGGTGTGATCAGCTGTAATATTATTGCGTTGACGACCTTCGGTATCCGCATACACATATAGAAGAGCTTCGCTACGCTGTGTCTTTGGCCAATAAAAGATCGGTGGCATTTCTTCTGCCTCACCTTCCATATAGGTGCGTATCCAATTCCACTGTGCCTCAGCCAAGCCCTGAGATGTTGATATGCTTTGAAATACATAGCCATTTTTAACCTCACGGGTCTCTGGATCAATAAAGCTTAGCCCTAAGATAAAACGCAGTGACATACCACCACCACTGACCATCATAAAACGACTAATCGTAGGGTGAGCATCCTTGTAGTCCAAAATATGTAGTTTCTTTTTTTCCCCACTGGCTGGATTGTAAAATATTATTTTTTGATGAATCTTACTAAAAACAAGAACTGAGTGATCGCGATGCTTTAGATATTGATAGCATGCCTGTAGCGGCAATAAAAATATAAATACCGTAAGAAAAGAAAAGAAAAGAATGACTCCCTCTCCCTCCTGAAAGGAACTAATTATTTCATACGATCCTATGGCTATGAAAATAGAAATAATAATCGCATACCAAGACCAAAAAAAACTCAACCCCGAGACTGGATTAGCCTGAGGCAAATACACCATTGCAGCAGGGCTAATCCTCTGTACCTCGGCGGCTACAAATTGTTGCATCTCTAGTTCAATTGCACGGCACTCATTACTATATGGCCTAGGCAGTAAAGTCACCCCATCACCATCTTGCTCAGGGAGATAATGCTTCTTCATTTGCCTTGCTCCAAGCTCTGAATAACTTGCGGTAGCACATCGCCAGAGTATTTTGAGGTGCGAGTGCTATACCGATAGTTGGCTAGTTGCCCATCAGGAATGTAGTCAATCATGATCAAGACACCAATACTGTGATTATTCGGATTGTTCGATACCACGCCCATACCACCACCGCGGCCATACAGGGTGAGACCACAGGTGATCGAGAGGGTGCTTTTTTGACGATCTGATCGGGTACGAACCCCGCCTAATCCACCATGGTTAAAATAAAAGTTGGCATGCTTTTGACTTAAGGTGGTGGTTTGATGACCGCGACGAATCACTTGATAGGCAATATGCGTTCGGTTATGGCGATCAATCACCAATACACTGATGGTTGCAGCACTTAGTTCTGACCAGTGACTGACGTTTAAGGCCATTTTAATATCGATTGGTTGGCCGAAGTTGCCATTGATACTGATCATAGGATCAAACATCACTTGTGCCAGTCTTAGGCCGTTTAACTCATCCGCCAGATTGGCAAACTGTCCTGTCTGGATAACGGATAAATAGGGATTAAGCCGTTGGTGCTTATATATCCCACTCATCCGTTGACGCTTTCCAAACACGCCCATATCTAGCCAGTATTCAATTGGGAGTAATTTGGTTTCATCGGTCGCATGCATTTGCATGTAGAGATACAGCGTCGTGCCAATTGATAGGGCTAACAGTCCGAACCAACCCCAAGGACTGAGTAAGAGCCAGACGGCTCGAGTGGAGACGACTACATTTGCACGCGTGGCGACGACTGCAAATGTGCTTTCGGCAAGACCTATTCCACTAAAGCCCATGACCGCAACTGCAAAAGTATTAGCACCTGCATATACTCTATGCTGGATAGTATTTTTTCCAGAAACGGCAGTAGCAAACAAAGAAGCAGCTTCAGCCACAGCCGCCCCTGCACCAATCTTAGCAGCCAAGACATTGATCTGGGCGGCTTTAAGGGGATTACCCACAATCAACGCATGTGCCGCCTTCACCTCAAAGGCGGCTGCCGTTAGGGTCAAGCCTGAGCTGGCTGCTGCTAAGCCATTCATCCCCGCATCGGATAAGGTACGACTACCAGCCAGTGCCTCTAAGCTACTCATTAAGGCTAATGACTGGTAATAGGCCAAACCAATACTCAGCGCCCCACCGACACCACCCGAAATCGTATTGATCTTTGCCTCACTGAGCTTAATCGCTTGCGGCATGCTCAAGCGCTGTAGATCAATATCACTGACTTTTAGCTGATTGAGCAAAGCTGGGTTGATCTTTTCGCCTGCTTTGAGCTTACGCACCACCATCAGGGTGATAACCTCTGCTCGGGCAGTGCTGATATGATGACCTTGTTGTAGATTGTTCAGTGCTTTAGCCTCAATTTCGCTGGTCGGCGTGCCTGTCTTTTTAAACATTTCACTCAAGTAATAACTGAGCGCTGCTGCTTCGCCTCGGATATGGATTGGGAGAGCGATGGTACGTTCGGTGGTAACGAGGGCGCTGGACACCAACGCGGTCAGCTTACGGTAGCCTGCCATGCTTTGGGTCATGTAACCCGTCGAGTGTTTTGTGGATTTTCGAGATTTTTTGGACAACGCAGCCAGTACAGCGGACATGCTGCTAATCATGCCTTGCATGTGTAGATCTGCCGCTCGTTTAGTGGCAATCCGATCCGTCAGACTACCGCCAAAATCTCCAAAGAATTGGAGCAAAATCGCCGCACCACCCTTGCCAGTTTCGTAAGCGCGCGCGTTCTGACCAATTGTGCTGGGCGAAGCAGATGCAGAAGCACCTGCATCCTGATCATATTTTTGTAAGGCTTGATGCAGTAGACGCATGGTCGCAGGGTCTAGGCTGCCAAAGAAACGAATCAGCCAGTTGTCTTCAATTGCAATATTCGGTGACAGCATCGGTTCGATCAGCGCAGTGTATTCTGCTTCTGTGCTGATTCCTGAGATGCTTAGTGCGCACATGGCGCGATGCGCCAAAGCAGAGTGATCATTTTCGGGGTCAAAGTCGTGGCGTTGAATTGTGCGCCACATGTGGGCGCGCTGCATATAGTTGAGGTGCCGCTGAGTGGTTTGTTGGTGCTGCTGCGTGAGTGTATCCAATCGCCGCATATCGGTCTCAATCCGTCGATATTCTTTTTGGTCGATATGCCGTAGGTAACGCGGTGAGCGATAGTGTTTTTCTACCAGTGGATTAATCGCTTGACTATCAGCTTGCTCCAACAGGGTTTTGATACTGTGGTAGATCACTCGTTTGCGCTGTTCCAGCTCTGTTTTGCCTGCGATGATTGCATTGATATCAATCTGGAGTTGATTACGCTGGCTGTTCAAAATCGCAAGATCGCCCACAGGATCAGGCAAGGCAACGATGTTGGGTTGGGTTTGTGTATCTGCCATTTGTCTGAGGGCTGTCCACACGTTATTCGCTTGTCGCGTACGATTGGTCACTTGGTGATGTGCAGGTACAGCGGCGTTATAAAAATTTCGTTCAACAACACTATAATCAATGACGTATTTTTGTAGATCGCCCATGTGCAGATGACCATTCGAGCCGCCTTTGATTAGGCTGTGCTGGTCGGCCAGTTGGATGCTGGTCATACGCTGAGTGCGCAATTTGGCATCGTTCTGATAGCGTAGCCTAACACTTTCTGTCCAGAGATGAGGACTATAGGCCATCCAGATTTGCTTGCCCATATGAGCGAACAAACTAATAAACTGCGTCGGAATGTCATGGCCTGCTTTGGTACAAGCAGCTTTTAAAGCCACGCTGCTTGGATTTGCAGGAAGCGCCATGACTGGGTACGAGCGAATAGCACCATCCGTACCGACTACATAGCCCATCCAAAACGATGACTGCTCATAAAACACATAAAGATAGCCCGTCGGTAGACAAGCCAAGCTACTGCCGTATTGCTTACTCAGCGCATCAGGGATAAGGTGTGTCAGGTTGGCGCTGCGGCCTCGGTATGGCTGACTGCGATAGACTGTCGGCAAGACAGGAATGCCAGATTTGACACAATCTCCACAACGGCTATCTTTGGCTGGATGCGATGCGGCGGTTTGATTGGCCATTTGAATACGTTGCTGTGTCCCCATTTAATTAGCGCTCATCTGTTTTTGGGCTTTATCGGTTTGAGCAATGCTCTGCCATTGTTGCTCAGAGATTGGTAACAATGTATCAGCCAAACTCACTGCGGTTGGATGTGTCAAATACGGCTGAACAATCGGATGCTGATCAAAGTGCCAATGAACCGTCAGGGCTAACGTCACGAACACATAGGCATCATTCTCGCCTAAAAAGCCATATTTCGCTGCTCGCTGAAAACACTGATACAAACGTGGAATCAGCTTGCGTTTGTCTAAATTGCTCTCATCAATTAATTCATGCGACCATTGCGCAACCATCCGAATGGCTCGATTTACCCATAGCACTTGTTCGAGTTGTTGCCACTGTGCATGATTCAACGACATTTGATAAGGTGTCTGGCAAAGTGGGAAGTGCTGCTGTGAAGCAGAAGGTGCGGTAAGCTGACAAAGTTGCCCATCCCAATCTAAATAAAAACACGGATGAAGCAGTTGATACAATCGGCCATATTGCTCTGGTGTGAGAATTGACTCCAGTATCATCAGCACTCGTGGATCCCAATAGCGCAGATAGCGCGGTTGACCCGTATGATCCAGCAGTTGAGCCATTTTTTGTAATGGTCGAATCGAAGCACTATCCCATGCCTGTGGTCTAGGCAACCATAGACATATACTGCGCCCATAGCGAGGATCGGCATCAGCGGCAAGTGCTAACTCCGTTTCATAGCGTGCATATAGGAGACTATCTTGCAACCACTGCTGATCCTGTATTTGCTGTGATCTACCATTTAGCATTCTTAAGCAATGCGGCAGCTCATCATGGATTTTTTTAAATTCAACCACATGATCAGGTAAAATCGCAGCCTGTAATGCACCAAGCAAGGGACTGTCCAATGTGGGATCTAACCAGACACCCATCATGGGTGATTGTCTTGCTACTGCCTCAAACTGCTGCAACACATGCTGATATGCGGCACTGTCTTTGAGTTGTTGCAATCCCTCAACATCAAACTCAGGCGAAGACATTAGACTGCGCCTCCATCTTTGGCTTTATCACTAGCTTGCTTGCCACATGCCTCCAACTGCCCCACCGTCAACTGCGTTTTAGCACTAGCACCGCCACCACCAGCGCCATAGACCTTCTGACTGGCCTTGTGTTGCACCTTGCCCGTCGTGGTCACCGTTACCACACCATCCTTAATCTCAATCCCACTGCCACCCGCCATCAAACGGATATGACTCGGCGCTTGAATCACAATCGACTGACGACTACCGATCTGTACCGACTGCTTGGCATCCAAACGAAGCTGATGCTGATGTGCCTGTACGACCAGATCACCATGTGCCGCAATATGACTCAACTCTGCGCCTGCATACTGGGTGATCGACTCACTCGCCATCAACGCCAACTGCTGCTGACCCTGAATATCAAGGTCTTGCTGTGCCGTGCTATTGAGTTGTCCACCACTGACCACCGTCAGATCACTCGGGGTCAACAGGCTGGTGTGCTGGCCTGCACTAATCACCAGATGTGGCGCTGACCATGGGCTTTGTTGTAGATCTTGGCTCAGTTGGTTGGCTGTGTTTTGTGAGTGATTGGAGTGGTTGTTGTCTTGTGCTGCGATCTGTACACCTACGGCCTGATGGGTCTTGGCCTGTTGCTGCAATTGTTGCTGGATCTGCGCCGCTTGTTGCAAGGCATTACTGGCATGGGTCTGCATCACGGCTTGTCCCATCAGATGATGATCACTGCTGGAGGTTTCGGCGGTCAGCAAGAGTCCTGCACTGCCTCTGATCTGTCCTGCCGCTTGGGTTTCTAAACTCATGCCTTGACCACGCGCTTCTCGGCGTTGATGGTCATGTTGGTGTTGCAATTGTCCGAGTTGTAGTTGGCTTTGGGCGCTGCTGCTATATAACTCGATGCGATAGCCGTCAGGATGGTGGTCGAATACCAGTTGGTTGTAGCCATCGGTCTGATGGGATTTCTGGGCTTGGCCTGTACGACTGTGGGTGATGCTTTGGGTTTTGATGCCATCGAGATGGTTGGCTTGGCCTTGTTTGGGCTGGCTAAACCAAACGGGGCTGTTGGCTTGCAGGTGGATGCGGTCGGGCTGTATGGCTGAGCCTTGTTGCTCAGGCCGACCTTGACCATTGTAGAGACTGCCCATGACGATGGGTTGGTCAATATCCCCTTCGATGAAGTCAATCAGGACTTCTTGGCCTTGGCGCGGTAAAAACACGCTGCCCATGTGATCACCTGTACAGGCACTGCTAACGGGAACCCAGAGGCTACTGTGACTGTTGGCGGGAGCGTGGTCATGTGGATCTGTGTTGGGGTCGTTGTGTTGTTGTTGGTTGTGTTGGCCGCGCTGCCAGTGAAACTGGATCTTGATACGGTGGTTGCGGTCACTGTGAATCGGTTGATCGCCTGTGACGATGGCGGTCTGTAGGCCACGTATACTCGGAAGCGGTTGCCATGCAGGTTGATTCGGTGAACGAACGTGGGGCACACGTTGGGGCAGATCTGCGGGAATCCAGAGAGCGTGGTTTTGATAAAACTCGACGCAACGACTGGCGGCAAAGTCTTCGGCACTGGCTGCGTGCTGATGCTGCTGTTGGCGGCTGAGTACGCCTGTGCCATGGCGGTCATTATTGGGTTGTAGGCTGATCGGGTCGATGCTGTGGGCAAAGGCACGATGCAGCGCGGCGGCAAAGTCAGCACGTAGGTTATTACGGCCTTCGTGGACGATGGCGAGGATTTGGATCGGGCGCTGTGGATCCCAATGCGGACTGCCGTGAATCCGATAGCGTTGGCTGGGTTGCAGGTGTCGAATGCGACTGTGCAGTTGGCTGAGATGTGCGTGTTGGATTTGGCCATCTTGCCAGCGGTTTGCCCAGTCTTGTAAGCCTTGGTCATCGAGATGGTAGGAGTATGGCAGGCTGGTGTGGTAGCGGCTATGTGGTAGATGCGGATAGCGCGGGTCAGGCTGGGTTTCGGCACGATAGGCACGCCGTAGACGCGGGTCAAACAGATGCCATTTGCTCAGTTGGACACTACGCGCCAGACTGGGCTGAAAGCGCAGGATGCTGTCTTGTCGTTCTGTCGCATCATTGCGATGGATGCGCAGATCACCCTCAGCTTGGGTATCACACAGCTTCGGGTCGTTGCTGCGCACCAGCCGTAGACGATGTTGTGCTTGCTGTGGGTCTGCGCCGTCGTGGTGTTGCCAGAGACCGATCAGGCCTGCACGCTCGATGAGGCGCTGGATGAATTGCCAGTCGGTTTCTCGATATTGGGTGATGATCGGCCAGCGTTGCTGGTAACAGTCGGTACTATATTCAATGTCAATCTGGCCATGACGACGCAGCGGTTGACACAGGCTGTCGATGATGTCAGGAATGCTGCGATCAATGAAGACCCGTGAGTGTCGGGTATGTCGTAAAAACGCCAATAATGGCTCAAAGACAATCTGATAACGGGCAAAGCCGCCATTACTGCTGAGGTTACTAGCCTCGGTTATATAGCCATGAAAGATGCGCGGCTGTCCGTGTTGATCGGTTTGCATACGCAATAAGACAGGCTGACTGATCCATGTGCGTACATCAATATCGGCACGATCACTCAGCAGCAGCACCTCGAAGCGATAGCCCACAAACAACGCACAGGCAGGGGTGGGTTGAGTTTGACCAAGATAAGCTGGTGGATACAGATGGGGATCTGGCAATAAGCTGGTGGCGCTATCAGGTACAGGCATACCCAGCAGTGCCTCAACCCCTTGCACATGCTCAACCAGCATTCGGGTGTTTTTAGGCAACAAAACTTCAAATAGCCGAGCATCGTTCAGCCATGTCGTGAGGGCAGTCATGAAAAGTGGCTCTATGGTGGTTTATCATTCGAGTCGTATAGGGCTGATTGCCCCTTTTTGTATGGCTGTCTACGACAGCGTTATAACGCTATGGCTTCAATACAGCATAGCGCCCAAAAACTAGCATAGCGCATTGTAGAATACAAGCACCCAATCCCAGTTCTTGATTGGATGCTTGGGCGAATATGTGTTTGCGGCAAAACTCAGATTTAAGACACTTTGTGATTGCTATGCTCAAGGCAATAGCGTGACAGCACCAGTGCACCTAAGCCAATCAAGACCACCATCATCACCGCAATGCCCGTCAACTCTGCCAACGGTAGCGCATGTAAAATCACCCCACCCAACAGCCCAATCGAAAACTGCATTGCACCCAATAGCGCACTGGCCAGCCCTGCTTGCTGCCCCTGCTCCGCCAACGCCAATGCCGTACTATTTGGTGCGGTTAGGCCGATCCCAGCAACCGTCACAAATAACGCCGAAAACACCGTCCAAAGCGATGCGAGTGGCGAAATCACCAACACTAACAACACCAGACTACCCAGCAACTGCACCCCTGTCCCAATCTGAAACACCTTTAGAACAGACCAGCGCTGCACCAAGCGACCATTCAATTGCGATAACAAAATCAAACCAGCCGCATTTGCGCCAAACAACCATGCAAACACCTGTGGAGACACCCCAAAATGCCCAATCAATAGCCCAGAAGATGCACTGATATATACAAATAGCGCCCCCATCAGACAGCCACCTGCCACTGCAGGCAACATAAAGCGCCGATCTAGCAACAGTCTTCCATAGTTTTTTAGCACAGGAATGAATGCCAAGGAACGACGATTTTCTGGGGCAAGTGTCTCTTTAAAATTAAAATGAATCAACAATAGGCAGACCGAACCAATCAAGGCCAAGACCCAAAACAAACTATTCCAACTAGAAAGCGCCAGCAGCCCTGCCCCTAGCATCGGCGCAAGAATCGGCGCAACACCCATCACCAGTAACAACATCGCATATGCCCGTGATGAATCCGCAGGTGATAAGCAGTCCCGAATCGCTGAACGTGCGACCACCACACCGACACAGCCACCCAAGGCTTGCAACGTACGCGCAGCCAACAATGACGATAGATCTGTCGCAAGCGCACACCAAATCGATGCAGCAATAAACAGCCCCAAACCAAAATAAAGCGGGGGCTTACGGCCAAACCGATCCGTAATCGGACCATAAAATAACTGCCCAGCCGCCAATCCCAAAAAATAAGCAGGCACAGTATTCGACATCGCCGACACACTGACCCCGAAGGCACTCGCCATCGTTGGCAGTGCAGGCAAATACATATCAATAGAAAGCGGGCCTAGTGCGGTCAATAGCCCCAATAACATAATCCACGACAACGCATAGGGGCGAGATCGCTCAGCAGACTGAACAGCAGACATGAACTAACTCTGATGCAAAAGATTAGTGTACTACTCAGTACACTAACAGCAACAGCTTTTCTGACGGAATCTGTTAGCAACTTGTTATTGGCTCATCCTCGTGGTCATCCATCATGAATGCTGCGTCCTATGCTGCCGTCTGAGTACCGCACGAGTATGTTGCCGAATCAACCGCTCAACCGATGGCTGTGCCTGTGCGCGTCTGAGGCGTGGATAGCGTCGCATAACCCATCGAATCGACACAAACAACGTCACCAAGTAGCTGACCAATGCCGCCGTCCAAAACACTTGTACAGATGCCAGCGCTGTCGAATCAAAGGCCAAACCCACATGTTGCCAAATAACAGGCCAGATCATCACAAACCCAACTGCAGGTGCAGCACGTCCATAAATACGCACCAACGGCCATGCACACAACGCCGCATGTCCCAACCCTATCAGCAGCAGCAACAATCCAACCTGCTGAGCCGAACCACCATCCAGCCACACGCCCTCAATCGGCGCTATCGCCGTACCATAGACCCACATGCCCAGCCCAACCACCACGGGCAACAGCAACCAACCCATAGCAATACGCATCGTACGAGACATGACCTGACTCCTGCTGCTGTATTTGAGATATCTTTGAGTGTGCCATCACCACAGACCAATACTGTTGTATCAATGCCGCAATCCTGTATGCATTGGTGTATCACAAACGCTAGACTGTACAAAAATCTTGGCACGGCACAGCATGGCGCAGACGCATCTCAACCCTCCAACCGCACTCGTCCTCATCGGTGGCTCATTTGATCCGATCCATCAAGGACATTTATGGATGGCCGAACAACTGCACGCCAGCCTACCCAATGCCCAGATCCAGTTTTTACCAACAGCAGGCAACCCCTTTAAACACACTCAAACTCACCCAGAACACCGTCTTGCCATGTTGCGACTGGCGCTGCGTGACACCTCATTCCAAATTAATCGTTGTGAAATTTTTGCAGCACCACCCACCTATACCGTAGACACTTTGCAAAACATCCGCCAACAGATCACCGCCGAGCGTCCCTTAATTTTTGTGATGGGACACGATAGTTTGGTCAAGCTACCGCATTGGAAAGGCGGCCTTAGCCTACTCAACCTGACCCATTTATGGGTATTTCCGCGTCCAGACCAGTCAAACACAGCCACGCCTGATTGGGTACTTGCCAAACACTGTCACGACCCACAGCAACTGCAACACCAAGCCAGTGGGCTAATTTATATCGATCAACGCATACCACCAGCCATCAGCAGCAGCCAAATTCGCCAAGCGCCCCATCGTTATCGGGCACTCGTACCGCAGCGCGTTTGGGCGTATAATCAACGCGCACACTTATACGGATTTGCCAACACTGATGACTGATACTCCAATCAAAGCAGGCTTGGGTAAACGCACTCAACCCGCCAGCGCAACTGCCGCAGACCCACAGTATACTGTCCAAGACTATGTTGCCGTGATTCGCCACGCGCTTGAAGATGTCAAAGCTCAAGACATCGTCGAAATCGATGTACGTGGAATCACCGACATTGCTGAAACCATGATCATTGCCAGCGGGACATCCAGCCGCCATGTCAATGCACTAGCCAGCAACGTCGCCGAAGAAGCCAAAAAAGCGGGCTTTCGCCCACTTGGCACAGAAGGCGAAAAAGACTCTGAATGGATCTTGATCGACCTCGGCTATGTAATCGTCCACGTGATGATGCCAGCAACACGCCGCTTCTATGACCTTGAAAGCCTCTGGAAACCCGACCCAAACAAGAGCGCTGCTCAATCCACACAGTGAGCAAAATCACGTCTTCCCCTAGCTAACAAAGCCAACGTGTTGAAGCACTAACCCATGAAGCTACGCCTGCTTGCAGTCGGTCAAAAAATGCCAGATTGGGTTCAATCTGGCTATGATGACTACGCCAAACGTCTCCAACCGATGATGTCGGTACAACTCGTGGCTTTACCAATGGCCAAACGCGGCAAAAACGACTCGGCCAGCGATATTCATAAATACTGCCAACAAGAAGGACAAACCATCCTGACTGCCCGTCAACCGCGCGAACGGCTGATTGCGTTAGAGGTCGGAGGACGTAATCTATCGACTGAAAAACTCGCCGATACGTTACAGTTTTGGATGCAAGATGGCCAAGATGTCGCGCTCGCCATTGGCGGGCCTGACGGTCTATCCAATGAGGTACGCCAACAGGCGGAGTGGCATTGGTCGTTGTCGCCGCTGACCTTGCCGCATCCGATTGTGCGGATTATTGTGATTGAGCAGCTTTATCGTGCCATGAGTGTGATCAATGGGCATCCTTATCATCGGGCTTAGGGTTTAGGGCTTGGGTTGTAACGCTTAGTTGAACTGCTGGGAGTTTTCATGCTGTATTTGTGAAAATCGCCAACCCTCCAAGACATCACAAAGCCCTCTTAAATCAGAAGAATCGCCAAGAATAACAGACACACCCTCACTTAATGGGAACTCTGTATTTTCGTTGACTCCAAAATGGCGAAGCGTTTTAGTAGTTTCATTCTCAGGCCATGACGACCACTCCTCATTATGTTTGAAAAGATTCGCAAGTGCATTGATCAACAGAACAAAGTTATACTGACTATTAGGAATACAACCTGATTTGTATAACTGGATTTTACTTAATGGCTGCCTACCATACGCACTTCGAATAGCGTTAATATCCATGACTGTTCCTACTGCGTAGGCTTGACACGCTACTAAGACAGCACCGAGTAAATACTGGGTATATTCCTCTGCTGTTAGCCCATCAACCACACCCAACTTAGCAAAACTCAAAAGCTCTGAAATTGCATTTGTGGATGTGGTACACAAAACTCTCAGAGGAGTTGATCTAAAATCAATTTCTTTAATATGCATTTTCGTCCTAATCTATTTGTAAACGACACTTGGCATGCCATTTTTGACACAAAAGTCCCTCATCACAGCGCATACCCTGTTGATATTTAGCCTGAACAGCAACATTTCTACCGCCAGTATCCGACCGAACATAACACTTTTTTTCTCAAGGCTGCAAATCCAGTCTTAACCTAACACACTCTATTCACCACCTTCCTCTTGCAAGTCATCGTCCACTCTGATCAATCACCACACCAACTGCGCCAGCCTGAAACAAACCACGCAGGTCATCTGGTACTGGTGTTTTTTCAAAAGGCTCTTTGGTCATCATGACGTATACTGCTTGCGAATCCGCAATGGCGCGGCCATCGTCAGCGTGGCGGATTTCCGCCGCTAGGGTGAAGGAGGTATTGCCCTGTTGTTTGACTGACACAAACACGTCCAGCACATCG
>JAYXXU010000014.1:0-1349 GCA_036019135.1 Pseudomonadota bacterium
CAACAACGCCACACCATACGCCGCACCACCCCAGACACAGAGCAATAACAACGCCCCCAAGCGCAACCACTGATCTGACTGCTCGGCATACCACTGCAACCCATACCACAGTGCTGCAATCATCACCAGATTGGCCACGCTATAGCGCAGCGCCAGCATACGCCAATGCGCCCCAAACCGATAAATCCCCTGCCGATGCAACTGCCAATACAACATGCCCGCATTCACAAACGCAGCCAAAGTGGATGACACTGCCAAAGCCACATGCTCTGCTCCCCAGCCCATCCACTTAAACAACCCAATCAACAACACGTTGGAAACAATATTCACCCCGACCGCGATCAGACCAATCTTGACGGGGGTCTTGGTGTCTTGCCGCGCGTAGAAGGCAGGCGCAAAAATCTTAATCAGCATAAAGGTCAAAATACTGGCCGACATCGCCTGCAATGCATACGCCGACATCGCTACATCATCCGCACCAAACTCGCCACGTTGAAATAACGCCTGCAAAATCGGCTCAGCCAACATATACATCGCAATACTGGCAGGCACGCCGACCAACACAATCACCCTGGCTGCCCAGTCGATCATCGCACGGAATTTTTCTTGATTGGCCTCCGCATGCTTGGCTGACAATGCAGGCAAAATCACCGTCGCAATCGCAATCCCAATCAAACCCAGCGGCAACTCGGTCAGCCGCTCAGCGGTATACAACCACGTCACCGAACCCACCTGCATGAACGATGCCCACACCGTGTTCAACAGCAAATTGATCTGCACCACCGACACCCCGAATAATGCAGGCAACATCAGCTTGAGGATGCGCTTAACCCCTTCATGCTTAAAATCCGCCTTGGGCGGAATGAGCAGCTTCTTTTTCCACAGTTCAGGAATCTGAATGGCCAGTTGCAACACCCCCGCAATGATCACCGCCCAACCCAACACCATAACCGATGGATCGAAATACGGCGCAAACCACCATGCTGCCGCAATCATGGTCAGATTAAGCAACACAGGAGCAAACGCCGCCGTCGCAAAAGACCCATAACTGTTCAAAATACTACTGGCAAACGCCGTCATCGACATCAACAGCAAATATGGAAAGGTCAACCGCAACAAATCCACTGACAACGCAAACTGTTCAGGATTGCCGATAAAACCAGGTGCAAACACCCCGATCACCAACGGTGCAGCCACCACCGCAAACACTGTCAGCACCGATAAGATCACCAACAACACGCCTGAGACACGGCTAATCAGAATCTGTACCTCAGCATGCGCCCGCTGGGTCTTGTACTCGGTCAGCACAGGTATAAACGCCTGCGAAAACGCGCCTTCTGCAAACAGCC
>JAYXXU010000015.1:0-2910 GCA_036019135.1 Pseudomonadota bacterium
TCAATCGCAACAATCGGCATGGATACCTCGGTATCGGCGCGTAGATCTGCAATCAACTCCTGCCCGCTCGACTTGTCCTCGATCAGCACCACGTCGGGCTTAAAGCGCAGGTATGACGATTTGAACGCCTTTTTAAGGTCTGGATAAATCAGCTTATCAACCCACACATGCAGCAAGTACCAGCCGTGGCGCGTCACTGCCCATGTGCTGCAAGCGCTTGGGTCGTTGCTCTCTTTGTCCTTGGATGCTGTATCCCACGACTGCACGATCATCAGCGGCTCTGCGGGTGGCGTGTTGTAGCGATTGGCCGTAAACCATTTGCGCAGGAATATGCCACCATCGGCAGGCTTTGGCTTTTGCTGATACAGCGCGTCCCAGTTGCGGCTGCCTTGTGTGCGCTTGGTCTGCACCCAAAAATCAGGCGTAAACCATTGAGGCCACAACCAATCACCTACATTGCGGCCAAGCGGATCGTCTTCACGCTCACACTGCGCTTGTAGGCACACAACGTACCACCACGCGCCATCGCGTCCCTCGACCCAGCCCGATTCGCCGTCGTAGTTCTTGGGCAGTATGCGCCCTGATAAATCATCTTCGTGCCAGCGCGTCTGGATAATAACTGTCCAGCCGTTTGGCTTGAGACGGGTGAGCAAGCTGGATTTGTACTCCTCCCATGTCTTGTCGCGGATAGTCGGCGAGTCAGCGGCCTCACGGCCCTTAATCGGATCATCAATCAGCAGCCCATCTGCCCGATTACCCATAATGCCCGACAGGATGCCGCCAGCCATGTATGTGGATTTGTTAGTCAGCGCCCAATCGTCGGCAGCGCGGTTATCCTCCACCAGCCGACAACCCATGATTGCCTCAAACTTGGCCGAGCGCACGATAGCGCGTGATTTGCGGCCAAACTTCGCGGCAAGGTCGCTGCCATAACTTGCGCAGATGATGTTTTTGCTGGGGTACTTGCCCATAAACCACGTCGGAAAAACCACAGTGGCGTAGGTGGACTTAGCACTACCTGGTGGCATAAACAGCATGACGCGCTTGGGGATGCGGCCTGTGTCGTCGATTGGCGTGCCGTCAGCGACACATTGCAGCACGCGATTGATTAACTCGTGATGCTCCGCTGGCTCTACTGTGTCGGCATAAAACTGTTCGCAGTCGTCGCCACTGCGCATCGGCACACCTGGTATTTCGATTGAGCGACAGAATGTATTGAGGTCGGCGCGTGCCTTCATTTCTAGCTTGCGCTCCAATAGCGCCAAGTATTCACGCTTTTCAGCGACAGTGAGCGCCATTAACGCCCTGCCTTGGCTTTGCGCTCAAGCTCGGCGATGCGTCTGTCTACCTCGTCCTCGATCATCTCTTTGGTCGGTATGATCGGATTGTCTGGGTCGTTGCCGTGTAATTTGCGCTCTACGAACATACCCAAGTGCTGGCCAACGCGAATCAATGCGTTTTGCTGGTCGTGCATCAGCACTTGGATGCCGTCGCGGGTCGTTTTAACCCCCGCATACAGCAAAGCTGCTGCACCCGCCAACTTATTTGTGTCGGCGATAAAAATGTCGCCCAGCCCCTCGCCTTTGCACTCAGGACAATCTGGATGCGGTGGCCGTGTCTTGTCAAAACCAAACCCACCGTCGCAATCTGGTGCGTTTTTCTTGTTCTCCTCGGCTTTGGTTTTTGCGTTGTAGTATTCGGCGGCTGTCCATTGATAGTAGTGATCCTCGCCCCAGCAGTAGCGACAATTGACGCGACGATACCGTATCAGCTCGTTTGGATTGGCCGTCGCTTGCGCCCATAGCCGATCAAGCACCATGTCTTGAGTGATCTCTGTGCGGCGCGACAAGTCTGCCTGACGGTCGGCGATTGCATCTTGAACTGAAGTTTTCTGAAGTAGTTGATATGCCATTTGCTCGGCGGTTCTTGCGCTGTAACCCGCTCGAATTGCCGCTTGCGTCGCATTAAGATCAATCAGGTACTCATCGACAAACCGCTGTTGCTTTGCTCTGAGCTTTGCCATACATCATACCCCTAAGCCCAACTGCACATCTGGTTCCACATCCGTGCCACGCAGCCCGTACCGATCAAGAATGCGCTGCACTAATTTACGGTCAATCTCATAATCTCGTGCCAGTTGCGACACGCTGACGCCATCTTGAAATTCTGCCGCAATCGCTTCATTGCGCAGCTGTAAAAGTGCATTAACTTCAATCGGCAGCTTCAGCGGCTTGCCGTCGAACTCAATGCACAACTGCCGCGCATGATCCAAACCAACCAGCACTGCCAGCCAATGTTTGTCATGCAGACTTTCGGGCTTGCAGAAGCTCACGCACTGCCCGCCCTTTGCACGCACCAACCGTATTGCCGACTGTGCGCCAATCAGATCAACAACATGCTGTAGCTGGTGACTGTGTGACATACGATCAAACCTCCAACAACGCACGAGCAGACAAAGACGCGATACGACGATGCAGACGCACAGCGAACTCAATCGCCCCGCCTGCGCATGGCGAACCCAAAAACACCAACGTGCTTTTGACTTGCTTGTCGTCGTGCCAAAAATTAGCGCGTGATAGCGAATCAAACAGCACTTTGCTGTAGTTGTCGCAGTCGTGGATTGATCCGTTGTCAGGCTCATGCAACACCAGTGCAACGTCTACCAGCGCCCCGCCAACCATGCCGACCATGCGATTGATTGCGATCAGTTGCGCAATCGTCTTGTGATAGTCCTTAGTATGTGGCGCTAAAAACGTGCCATGCGATGTATGCCGGTGCGCGTTATTGATCGACGGCGGCCACGGCAGATCAAACGACAGAACCTGATCGTCACGCAGTTTTGTTTCCTGTATGTGGCGCTCGCACGACTTGCCACGAGTCATCCCGACTCCGAGCTTTCGCGTCTTCACC
>JAYXXU010000016.1:0-4200 GCA_036019135.1 Pseudomonadota bacterium
AACACAAGATCAGGATGCAATCTAACGCATAAAACGCTCAATTTGACGTTGTTAATCGTTTAGATTACATCCGAACGGCTTATTTTTTGCTGTGACTCTGCATTTCGCGCAGCGCCCGCACTTCATCTGTCAAGGATTCAACTCGTTGGGTGAGACGCTCGATCAATTCGGTGAGCTGAGCAACTTCACGATGCGAAGCAAGGCCGATGCGCGATACAGTTTGACTCACTCGATCATCCAGTACCCGCTCTACCCGCTCACGTGTATCAGTCACCCGTTCAGTTACTCGCTCACGGACTTCTTCAACTGCGCCTACAGTGCTGTCAGCAATATCTGTGGTTTTCGATTCAAGCTCTTCACCGACTTTGACCAAAGAGTCAAACAGACGAGTCCCCTCTTCCTCAGCACGGGAAAACGCTCCCAAACCTGCTAGCCAAATTTGTTGCGTGTATTTACGGAAATCTAAGGCACTTTTGCGCCGGGCAGCACGCTCATCAGTCGCTGCTTGCTTCTCATCTACTGAAGGATGTTCCGGTGCGGTCATGTTCAACTCTTCCTGATTCAAGCAATGGCTCTAATGCAGAGCATATCGAATGTACACGTGAGGTGTCCCGTCCAATTTTAGCATGCCGAATAACAATCACATGAAAAACTGTCTGACATTCTATTGACTTTTTGCTTGGATTGTCCAACATAGCATGGCAGAGTATCATGATGCTCTGCCACAAGAGGCTCGGCTTGCCCAACGACACCAGAGATCATGACCAAGGGGCAAATTCACATCATGACTGACCATCTGTCATCGGATGATTCAAAACAAGAATCGAATACGCAAGAACCCAGCATGATGCACACCATACTGCTGATCGTCTTGGAGTCATTGCTGACGTTTTTGCTGCGGCATGATAGCAATTCGAGTCGGCTGGCATGTCACTTAATCGCGCGTAATGCAGTGATTCGGGTACGAACACATCTGCCTGCCGATACATTTTATGCCACGTTTAGTCATCATGGTGTGTTGCTGGATCATCAACAGCCTGACGGACAGTTTTTGGCGACGGTTGATGCCTCCATTCCCGATCTGGTACGGGCTTTTCTCACCGCACCACCGCATGTGCTGGATCATATTTTAATTCATGGCGAAGATGAATTAGTTGATGAATTGCGTCAGTTGATGAGTGTTTTTAATTTAAGTCATATGATCAAAAACTGGTTCAGCATCCCTTGGTTTGGTCGGCATGGCGATGGCCATCAGGATATCCCACCCACACGACAACAACGCATCAAGCCTTTGCTCAAGCGCATTGATGAGCAAAAAAAGCAAATTGAGCAGTTTCATATTCAAGTTAAACAACAACAATATGAATTGGAGCACTTGCAAAGTAAATACACCCGAACGCTGTGGTGTTGTGGTGTTGTGATTGTTCTATTGCTGACGATTCTGATCATCCAAGTTGCTTTTTAGCGTGATTCTGGTGGGTATGTTGAGGTCATGTGTTTAATCTTGACTAAAATAGTCGGGATTGATATAGTGACCACATCGAATCGCTATTTGCATGTACGCTTATGCGCCTCACCACTCGCGGTCGCTATGCAGTGACTGCCCTCCTAGACTTGGCTTTGCAGCCCGCTGATCAAGCCATTACGTTGGCTGAGATTGCAGGCCGACAGTCTATTTCAGTTGCGTATTTGGAGCAACTGTTTGCCAAGTTGAAGCGACATGGGCTGGTGATCAGTATTCGTGGTGCTTCAGGTGGCTATCGCCTTGCCAAGTCCCCTATGGATATTGCTGTACTAGAGATCATTTCTGCGGTCAATGAGTCTGTTGAGGCAACCCGCTGCGAAGGTAGCGGCAATTGTCAGCACGGTGCGATGTGTCTAACACATGATCTGTGGCACGAGCTTTCTGAATGCATTGAGTCGTACTTGTCTGGTATCACGCTGGGCAGCTTGATTGAGCGCAAAAACGTTCAGACCGTTGCCCTACGTCAGCATGTAACTGCGGAATCCGCTTAATTTTTATCTTTGTTGAGTCTGTCATCATGAAGCGTCCCATCTATCTTGATTACGCCGCAACCACGCCAGTTGATCCGCGTGTAGCCGAACGCATGATGCAGTTTATGACTATGGATGGTGTATTTGGCAATCCTGCTTCACGCTCACATGGCTATGGCTGGCAAGCTGAAGAAGCCGTGGAGCATGCGCGTCAACAGGTTGCAGATTTGGTGCATGCTGACCCGCGTGAGATCGTGTGGACATCAGGTGCGACTGAATCAAACAACCTTGCGATTAAAGGCGTTGCGAACTTTTATCATAAAAAAGGCAAGCACATTGTCACCAGCAAAATTGAGCACAAAGCCGTGCTTGATGCTTGCCGTCAGCTCGAAGATGAAGGTTTTGAGGTGACATATCTGGCACCAGAAGCAGGAACAGGTCTGATTCACCCTGCGGCTGTTGAGGCAGCATTGCGTGACGACACAATTTTGGTGTCATTGATGATGGTTAACAATGAAATTGGTACGATTACTGATGTGGCCGCGATTGGTGAGATCACCCGTGCACGCGGTATTTATTTTCATGTTGACGCTGCACAGACCACAGGTAAGGTCGAGATTGATCTATCGACTCTGAAAGTTGATTTGATGAGTTTTAGTGCGCACAAGACATATGGTCCTAAAGGGATTGGTGCGCTCTTCGTGCGCCGTAGCCCGCGTGTGCGTCTCAAAGCACAAATTCATGGCGGTGGACATGAGCGCGGTATGCGTTCGGGCACACTACCCACCCATCAGATCGTTGGTATGGGTGAGTGTTTTGAGATCGCAGGCCGTGAAATGCAAGCTGAGCAACAGCGCTTGGCAGGCTTGCGGGATCGGTTATGGCAAGGTTTGAATGACCTCGAAGAGGTTTATTTAAATGGTCATCCAACCCAACGCACGGCCAATCACTTGAATGTGAGTTTCAACTTCGTTGAAGGTGAGTCGTTGATCATGGCGCTCAAAGATTTGGCGGTGTCTTCGGGTTCAGCTTGTACCTCTGCCACGCTTGAACCGTCTTATGTTTTGCGTGCACTGGGCTTGTCTGATGAACTGGCACACAGCTCAATTCGGTTTAGCATGGGACGCTTCACGACTGAAGATGATATTGATCGCGTGATTGAATTTACGCGTCATGCAGTCGAAAAACTACGTGATCTGTCGCCACTTTGGGATATGTATAAAGAAGGCATTGACCTCTCCAAAGTGGAATGGGTTGCACACTGATCCTCGATTTGGCTAGAGCAGCCATCTGCTGTTTTAGCTTGTTCAAATGGTATGACACACGGGGGTATGCCCTATCCCCACATTTTTTAGGCTGACCCCGAGGTTTGGAGAAGCATCATGGCATATAGCGAAAAAGTGATTGACCACTACGAAAACCCCCGCAATGTTGGTGTACTCGATAAGAGTGCAGAAAACGTTGGTACGGGTATGGTCGGAGCCCCTGCCTGTGGCGACGTCATGCGCCTACAGATTCAGGTGAACGATGACGGTGTGATTGAAGATGCCCGCTTTAAGACCTATGGCTGTGGCTCGGCAATTGCATCAAGTTCGCTGGTGACAGAGTGGCTTAAGGGTAAGACTCTTGATCAGGCGCAAGAAATCAAAAACTCGGCGATTGCTGAAGAGTTGGCATTGCCCCCTGTGAAGATCCATTGCTCAGTCTTGGCTGAAGATGCGATCAAAGCTGCGATTGCAGATTATCGCAGCAAAAAACCTCAAAGCGCCTAATCTGCGCTTTGCTCAACCTTTTGGAGACTGACATGATTCATCTCAGTGAACGTGCTGCTGACCACGTCAGAACCTTTCTGAATAATCGTGGCAAAGGTGAAGGGATCCGTGTTGGGGTCAAAACATCAGGCTGCTCTGGCTTGGCTTATGTGTTGGAGTTTGTCGATCAGGTTGATCCACATGATCAATCCTTTGACTCGAACGGTGTCAAAGTCTTTATTGACCCCAAAAGTTTGGTCTATCTGAATGGACTTGAAATGGACTATGTCACGCATGGTCTTAACCAAGGTTTTGAGTTCCGCAATCCTAATCAAACGGGCGAATGCGGCTGCGGTGAGTCATTTACTGTATAGACCACGTTCGGTTGGGTCATGCTGTGCCAATCGGCACAGGTTGAGGTTTTTATTTTGAATCATTTTGACGTTTTTGGATT
>JAYXXU010000017.1:0-1436 GCA_036019135.1 Pseudomonadota bacterium
TGAAGATGTTGGTGGAGTTGCAACGGGTGCAACGATGCACGGTGGTTTCTGAAATCATGGTCGATGAGGTTGGGCAGTGTCGGTGATCCAGTCTTTATACCAAAACACGTTGACTTTTGACACTACCCAAATCAGTAATCCCACGCACATCCTGATGATGATTGATGAGCATCATAAAATTCGCCCCTATAAGGCAGATTTGAGCATTGAGCTGTTTCGGCAGGCGGATCTGGTGGATTTTTCGCTGGGACTGGTTCGATATGGTGTGGATCGGTCGTTGATTCGGCAGCTTAAACAGACCTTCCCGAATGCAGGTTTTCATAAGCTTTTGGTGCAATTGGGTGCAAAAAATTTCCTCAAGCATCCGCTACGGCCTGCGCCGATGATGAAGTGGTAAAAGGCAGTTTTTTTACACATACACGCTTCTCATAAACATCATAGCGACTTCATCTTATCTCCTTTCGTATGATTGATGCTGGCCTCGACTGATTCTTGAACGAGTACCTTATGTCAAACATGACCGAGCCACAGCACACCCGACCACTTTGGTTGGGGTTTGTATTGGCATCTCTCATCCCGCCAATAACACTGTATTTATGCCTATCACTGCCGTACCTACTCCCAAATTCTGGCGCAGTCGAAATGCAAATTACTGCAGAATCAGTGATTAAAAGTTTATTTTCCATGATGATGGTCGGAGCGCCTATATCTTTTATTACTCTATTGCTTTGCGCGCCTATCATCTATGTTGTTATAAACAAACATCAGATGAGCTATAAAGCTGCGCTTGTATTTGGAGTATTTTTTGGTGCATTGATCGGCGTACTGTTTACTGCCGTAACCGATATGTTACTTGGCTTGCCACCTGTGCTTATCTGTATCGTCATGGGACTAACTACAGCATTTGGATTTTGTCGCCTGATAGGTGTGAAACGTTGGGGCGTTGGCGGTCGATAGTGCGTTTGCGCTGGGCTCACAAACAGCACTGCCCAATCCCGACCCAAAATCCGCTACACTATCCGCTAATTTTTTGCCATTTTTGTAGCGGTCATGAGCAGCGAAGCCAACACTCCAAACCCCGATTCTACCAGCCTATCCACCACCTACGATCCGACTACACTCGAAGCCAACTGGTATCAGCGCTGGGAGCAAAACGGCTACTTTAAGCCATCTGGTCAAGGCACACCCTTTACCATCATGCTGCCACCACCCAACGTCACTGGTAGCCTGCACATGGGACACGGCTTCAATAATGCAATCATGGACGCGCTGACCCGCTACCATCGCATGCAAGGCCATAACACCCTGTGGCAACCGGACACAGACCATGCAGGGATTGCCACCCAAATGGTGGTCGAACGGCAACTCGGCGCACAAGGCATCAGCCGCCATGATTTAGGCCGTGAAAAATTCCTTGAAAAAGTCTGGGAATGGAA
>JAYXXU010000018.1:0-1106 GCA_036019135.1 Pseudomonadota bacterium
ATGGCGTAGCTGAGGGCAGCTTTACCACAGCAACCTTGCCGATTCAGCGCAATTACAATCCCGATGGCAGTGCGGGTGCAGGTCAGTGCGTGCTGTATCGAGTGACGGTACGCAATGAAGGTGCTGAGGGGATTGATATATTTACTTTCCGCGATGCAACGCCTGCAGGTACGGTGTTACGATTTGCGCCAACTTGTAGCCCTGTAGCTTGTGGCTCAGTGGTGTCGCCAGTCATTGGCACGTCAGGTACGGTCAGTGGGCAAGTGCCAAGCGTCCCTGCTGGTGCGAGCCGTGAGTTTACCTTTGGTGTGCAGTACGATGGTCGTTAAGCCATCCTGAATCGATAGCAATAACGCCAGCATTATGCTGGCGTTATTGTTTGGCAATCACATCAAGGTGAGTTTGGGTGTTACTTCTGCCTATGCCTCAAGCGAAAGTAAGCCATGCTACAGCCCAATAGAACGACCAGACCAAATAGACCCGCCATCAGCCCCAACATCGCATCCCGCAGCAGTTTAGGCAACGGCAGCATATTCCACTTGTGGAGATAGCCGAAAACTGTGCCTTCGAATGCATCCCAGTCTGTGACTTGGGCGGCTAATGCCCCTGTGCTGGGTTCGATATACAGGCGTAGTCCATCAGCTTGAGTGGTGTTGACTTTGAGCACAGGTAGCCGCTTGTTAATAAAGCCATATTCCCCTGAAAAGCGAGTCACCCACTGCGTCTCGCCGATTTGATCAGTGGATAGGTTGGCATAGAACCGTGCGAGGTTTTTGGCTTGTTGTTGTACGCCATCTGGCAGTTCAACGCCAGATTCGGCCACAAACAATCGGAAGTCAGGTATATCCCCTGCTTGGTGTGCGGCATGATGCTGGTGTTCGTGTTTGTCCGCTGTCATTGCACCGACGGCGATTGACGTCAGTGGTCGAACCAACCATGCTGGCTGACTGTCTGACCCATGACGATCAAACGCGACCAGATCCAAACGTTTGATCGGGTGCTGAGTCGCGGCTTGCCAGCCTTGATGACTGAGTTGATCCACTGCAAACACGGCAGGTGATGGTGAGGGATGCGGTGTTTTTTGCCAGAGATGTAGCAGTCCACTC
>JAYXXU010000019.1:0-1988 GCA_036019135.1 Pseudomonadota bacterium
ATCCAACACCTCGCGCAGGTTGATGTGGGTTGAGGCACTGTAATGAGACCAATGCCGATGTGCTGGATATGTATTGACATAAAATGGGCTGGGAGAGCTGACCTGTAGATGACCATCAGGCAGTAACTCAAAAGCCAGATGATTTGGATCATCAAGGGCAATACCCAGTGCGACACTGTTTGCGGCTTTAAACTCCGTATTAAGCAGTTCAACCAGTGCCATTGGATCAGAGGGGTAGGCATCATTTGGCCATGCAACGAGTGCTGTATTACCAACCCCATTCACATTGAACAAAATCTCAATTTCAGTGCTGAAATCAGGATCAAGACTGTTCTGAAACGCGGTCTCAAACACGGTTGAGACGGGTAGACCTGAGACGATTGCGGCCATAGTATTACTGCCTTAAGAGGGATCAGGTTCAGAAGGGGCTTCGATCATCTCTTCACCAGCTAGTAAAACGTTGCCG
Organism: Pseudomonadota bacterium; assembly: GCA_036019135.1. Taxonomy (GTDB): domain Bacteria; phylum Pseudomonadota; class Gammaproteobacteria; order Pseudomonadales; family Moraxellaceae; genus JAYXXU01. The sequence goes on from JAYXXU010000019.1 coordinate 467, forward strand.
CTCGTCCATTCTGGCCAGATTAATTCGATTTCACGCGCAGCCAACGTGTTGCGATAAGTCACCACTTCTTCTGCGGTAGCCAGTATTACCCCTTCGATGTCGCGTGGGGTGACATAGGCGTAGGCACGTAGCTTGCGGCAAATGCTGATGAGGCCTTGCACCACGTCTGGGGTTTCAAGCTCTGGCGCACAAAGAATAGATGGCTTGAGATTTAGCACCGACTTGGCGGTCAGCAGGGCTTGCATGCCAGTGCGCACACCAGCAACGGTTGTGCCGACCACGTCACTGGTCGCATTACTTGCCACACGTACCACGATGAGTGTCGGGTTAGTGATCTGGTTGATGGTTTCTAGGCTCTTGCGCAATGTGCCGTGCAGACCCGCCGCATCGAGGACTCGAGGGATCGAGGAGACGCGCACTGGGGTGTCGATGGGAAATACGTTGTCGTCAGCATCGTCGGCATAGGCAATCAGGCCAATGGTGCTGATCGATGCGTTACGGATTGGCAGAATGCCGCTTTGTTGTTCGAGGGCAGTGACGCCGTGATGAAAGCCAGTCATTGTTGACTCCTTGTGATTGAATGATTAACGCCCAAGGGCAGGATTGCCCGTCAGAGCAATAGACCCAGTGAGTGCAATACCTGCTAAGCCACCCTGACCACCTTCCCGCCATTCGTTGGCCGTCCAGTAGTCCCCCATGTTTTCACCGTCTTCGCCACCACCACCGCCTACCCAGCCATTGTGTCCATAAGTTCCGCCGCCACCACCGATATGGGTACGCACCCCTAGCACGTTATCAACGGTAAATACTTCGGATGTGTTATTGCCGTCACGGGTTGCTGTTTTGCCATCGGGTCCGTCGCCGTGCCAATTCACAGTTGTGCCCATCGTGCCACCCGACCCACCCGCACCAAATGGCACGCCACCTGACCCACCAGCATTGCCGATATACGAGCTTGCTGTACCAGAAGTCAGTCGCCAGTTGGCTGATGCACCACCACCGCCGCCGCCACCCGCAACAATGCCTTGATTGTTTAAGGCCAATGGGTATGTGGCTAAAATCGCATTGCCGCCATCGTGACCTTTTTTAGCGGTTGCACTAGCCCCTTGATCTAAGCCATCACCCCCGTCACCGCCACGACCTGCCACCACACCCAAAACATCCATCGACAATTCGGTACTCGGTGGCCAGTCATCCGTGATGAGCGCGTAATCACTGGTGGTTGAGGCAGTGATCAAGACATCCTCGGCAACGATGAATTTGACCCGTTCGCCTTCAGTGGGTGCGCCGTAGGTTGCAACAAATAGATCCAGCAGATTGACATCGGTCATGTCTTGATCAATCAAGATGGTGCGCAGTGGACTGACCAAATCAGGATCGAAACGTTGCCAGAAGAAGGTGGTACGGACTTGATGGCCTGATCCAGTACTGACCTGACTGTATTGTCCTGCTGTACCACCACTGGGCAGTCCTTTAAGCAAGACATCGGGTACAAGACGGAAATGGCCGTAGCCTTTGTAGG
>JAYXXU010000020.1:0-17863 GCA_036019135.1 Pseudomonadota bacterium
TAACATAATATACATTATACGACATCAATATTGCATTGTTTCTGGCTGGCTTGTTGCGATGATTTTTCCTAAACTGTGGTCATGTTTGAACTACTGTTGGGATGATTGGATTCATGGCAAAAAACGCATTACAGGCACAATTGCTTAAAGCTGGATTGGTCGATGCCAAAAAAGCTAAAAAGATAAATCAGCAACAACAGCACGCAAAAAAAACTGGACAAGACCAAACCGATGCCGAGATTCGTGCAGCTTTAGAGCACGCCAAAGCTGAAAAACTCGCACGTGATCAAGCCTTGAATCGCCAAAAACAAATCGAACTAGAAGAAAAAGCATTACAGGCGAATATCCGACAAATGCTAATACAGCATCAGCTTAAGGATACACAAGGCGATGTACATTATCAGTTTATTGACCATCAAAAGATCAAGAAAATCTACGTCTCACAAACCATATACGATCAGATTGTTGCTGGTCGCATTTGGATTGCACGTTTAGATCAGACTTATCCATTGCTGCCACGCCCACTGGCCGAAAAGATATTTGCGCGTGCACCTGAAGTGATTGTCGTGAATAACACCTTGGTCACAAGCGATTTGCCCGAAGATGACGATCCGTATGCCGCCTATGTGATCCCTGATGATTTAATGTGGTAAGCGCCATCAACATCAAGCTGTATCATTCATTTTGCGTTGTTGAGGCTAACTGTACTGCTTCAGCAGCGTATTGCACACCTTGCAATGCATTGCCCAAAAAACCGCGCCACAATGGTAGTAATCGAGAACTGGTCAAGCGTCCTAGTAAACTTTCACTACGAATTCGCCCAACCAGCAAGCAACGCTCACCTCGCTGATCTGCCTGAATTTCGAATGTAAAATGAACATGCACACCTAAACATTGACTATGCATAGAGATTTTTTGGTTTTCGATTACTTCATCAATCAGTAATGACCAGCGCAGCCATGCCAGACGTCGCAAATACAACACTCCACGTGCACCTGTTTGAGTGTCGCCATCAAGTGCCGAAAATGCAACACGACGATTCCAGATCCGCCATCCACCTACATCACTAAGCAGTTGATAGATGGTTGTCGCAGAGGCTTGAATCTCTTGCTGATAGACTGACATAAAGAATCGCCTGATCACTAAAAACATGACCCGCTGAGCGCTTAAATCATACTTTAAGCATCTAAACGAGCCATTCTAGAGGGCTTGCAGTTGCGTATAAATATCTTGTAAAACCTGTTTCGGCTGCATTGCTTGTGTGATTGGACGACCAATCACGAGATGTGTAGCGCCTTGCTGCATTGCATCAACTGGCGTGACGATTCGTTTTTGATCATCCTGCGCCGATCCTGCAGGCCGGATACCTGGCGTCACTAAGACAAAATCCTGTCCCAATTCTGCTCGTAGACGATTCGCCTCTTGAGCCGAACAAACAACACCATCCAGACCACATTCAGCCGTCAGTCTAGCCAGACGACTTACCTGCTCTGCTGGATCCACCGTAATGCCAATCTCGCGCAGATCACTGGCTGCCATTGAAGTGAGTACTGTTACTGCAATCAGTTGTGTTGCATAGCCACCAGCGCTTAAGCGTTGCTTGGTGGTTTGCATCATGTCACGGCCACCACTGGCATGCACATTGACCATCCATACGCCCAAATCTGCTGCTGCCAGCACAGCCTGAGCGGTTGTGTTTGGAATATCGTGAAATTTAAGGTCTAAAAAAACATCAAAGCCCCTGCCCTGCACGGCTTTGACCATGTCTGGGCCAACGGCTGTAAATAACTCTTTGCCAATTTTGATTTTGCAGAGCTGTGGATCTAATTGATCTACCAACAACAGCGCATCGTCCATTCGATGCGCGTCAATTGCAACAATAATACTCAAAGCAAAACTCTCAAATCAAAGCGAAGATGGTGGCTGGGCAGATTTACTCAGATCAGCCGTAACAGGTGTGGATTGTGCTGCTGACGCGGCAGCGGCGGCTTGAATGTGCTTAGCACGTGCCAGATCAAGCTCTTTTTGTAATCTTGAGACTTCCCAATGTAGCTGAAATACCCGAAATACTTGCAGCCCAAGCAACAAACCAATCAAGACACCCAATGCGATAGTGATAATCAGCAACAAACCCAAATTCATAGCGGGTACATGGCTGAATAATAGGTTCACTTCAACATCTACTCGATTCGCAAGAACCAACCCAATTGAATACCCAAATACCAAAACCAATAATACAATCAGTACAATACGCATGACATTGTGCTCTAATTTTCAACGTTTGTTAAGTTCAGATCTGATGGCGCAATCCACACAAAACAGTGCACATTCGCCATCTGTTTAGACAAATTGCTTAAGCGGTCAGAGAGTTATTCACTTCATCACGCAAGGCTTTACCAGGTTTAAAATGAGGAACTGCTTTTGCAGCGACTTCGACCGACTCACCTGTTTTTGGGTTACGACCAACACGTGGATCACGATGGTGCAGAGCAAAGCTACCAAAGCCGCGAATTTCGATTCGCTTGCCAGAAGCCAAAGAAGCAATCATTTGATCGAGCATGACTTTAACAGACTCTTCGACGACTTGCTCATTGATATCAGTCTGACATTCCGCAATACGCGTGATCAAGTCAGATTTATTTAGACCAGTTGTCATAGTCCTCTCCTTTGTTTTCGGGTCAAACAAACAGTTTCATCAGACACTCTGGCGACACTATTATCGCCAGAGTGACCCAAACAAAAACTTATTTCATTTGGGCTTTGATCAAATCACCGATGGTACGAGGACCAGCGGCATCTGGTGTTGCAGCTGGTGCAGCATTACGCACGTTATTCAGTGCTTCACGCTCTTCAGCTTCGTCTTTTGCTTTGATTGAAAGGTTGATAGTGCGTGTTTTGCGATCAACGTTCACAATCTTCGCTTCGATTTCTTGACCCACAGTCAGATGCTTGGTGGCATCTTCAACACGGTCGCGGTTAATCTCAGACGCTTTTAGGGTGGCTTCGATATCGCTACCGAGGTCAACAGTTGCACCGCGAGCATCAACTGCGGTTACAGTACCTTTGACCAAACTACCGCGCTCATTCGCTGCCAAGAAGTCATTGAATGGATCATTGTTCAGTTGCTTGATACCCAAGCTAATGCGATTACCTTCTGCATCAACAGAGAGAATCACAGCATCAACGGTATCGCCTTTCTTGTAACGACGGATGGCTTCTTCGCCAGCTTCGTTCCAAGAAATATCGGACAGATGAACGAGACCATCAATCCCTCCTGGCAAACCGATGAAGATACCAAAGTCAGTGATTGACTTGATGGTGCCTTGTACGCGCTCGCCTTTGTCATGGTTTTTCGCAAATGCTTCCCATGGGTTTTCACGGGTTTGCTTGATACCCAAGCTGATGCGACGACGCTCTTCATCAACGTCCAATACCATGACATCAATTTCGTCACCGATCTGTACGACTTTCGATGGATGAATGTTTTTGTTGGTATGATCCATTTCTGAAACGTGAACCAAACCTTCAACGCCTTCAGCAATTTCAGCAAAACAACCATAATCAGTCAGATTGGTCACGCGTGCTTTGACGATTGAGCCTTTTGGATAGCGGCTCATGATTGCCATCCAAGGATCTTCACCCAACTGCTTCAGACCCAAGCTGACGCGGTTACGATCACGATCAAACTTCAGCACTTTAACAGTAACTTCTTGACCGACTTCGACTACTTCAGATGGATGCTTGATGCGTTTCCATGCCATGTCAGTGATGTGCAGCAGACCATCAATACCGCCCAAATCTACGAATGCACCGTAGTCAGTGAGGTTTTTGATGACGCCAGTCACGATCTGACCTTCTTCCAGCTTGCCGAGCAGCTCTTCGCGCTCTGCGGAGCTTTCAGCTTCCATCACTGCGCGGCGGCTAACCACGACATTGTTGCGCTTGGCATCAAGTTTAATGACTTTAAACTCAAGGTCTTTGCCTTCAAGATGGGTGGTATCACGGATTGGACGAGTGTCCACCAATGAGCCAGGCAAGAATGCACGAACTGGACCGATGTCCACAGTGAAGCCGCCTTTAACCTTACCAGAGATAATCCCTGTAACGATTTCACCGTCATCAAAGATTTTTTCGAGTTTGGTCCATGTTTCTGCGCGCTTGGCTTTTTCGCGTGACAGCACGGTTTGACCCATGCCGTTATCTAACGCTTCAACAACGACATCTACAGTGTCGCCGATGGCAACTTCCAGCTCACGCTGGTCGTTTAGGAATTCGGAGCGTTGCACAATGCCTTCTGATTTAAGACCTGTGTCAACGGTGACCCAGTCACTGTCGATATTGACAACAACGCCTTGGATCACTGCGCCCTTTTCGACGTCGAGACCTTTACCCTGTAGGCTTTCTTCAAAAAGGGCGGCAAAAGATTCCATCATGGTGTACCTGTTGGTGAATAGCCGTCTCAGACCAGTTGAGTACGGATTAAGTCAGACACAATCGTTAGGCATGAATCTGGTCGCCAAACATTGCATCATGGTTGAAAAAAACGAATAAACCGGCCTGAGCCGGTATTGTCAATCTTACATACTGTCTGCCCAAGGCGATTCAATCAAACAGCACTCGCCAGTTGCTGATCAGCATATTGGGTGAGTGCCACAAATACTTGATCAATGTCGAGATTCGAGCTGTCAATCGTGAAGGCATCTTCAGCTGGACGTAAGGGGGCGATGGTGCGTTCCATATCCCGACGATCACGTGCAACCAAGTCTGACAAAATGTCATCCATGCTAGCATCCAATCCCATTCCTTGCAACTGTCGAACACGGCGCTCAGCGCGGGCTTCAGCACTGGCGGTCAGATAGATTTTAACGGGGGCATCCATAAACACCACAGTCCCCATATCGCGGCCATCCGCCACCAAACCTGGCGCTTGTGCAAAATCGCGCTGACGCAACAGCAAGGCATCTCGTACGTCAGGTAGGACTGCAACGCGCGATGCCAATGCACCAATTTCTTCAGTTCGAATGATATCGGTGATATCTTGCTGATTGAGTAATACCGTGAGTCGTTGTTGCGCATCAGGTACAAACTGAATATCAAGCGATTTGGCCAATGCTGCCAATGCATCAACATCTAAATTTTCGGTACTGAGCAATCCCTGCTGTTGTGCGGCCAACCCTAAAATGCGGTACAGCGCACCCGAATCAAGCAGGTGAAACCCATAATGCACGGCGAGCCGAGCGGCTAAAGTCCCTTTACCTGAGCCACTTGGCCCATCAATTGTGATAACGGTTGATACAATGCTCATTAGATATTCCGTGCCATACGCGCTAAACCTAAACGAATTGCCAATTGCAAACCATTCAGGACGGTGGGTGCAACGAACGGCAAATCGCTCTCAAGAGAAATATGATAATCCACAAGCGTGCCCTGCCCATCAGCCGTAAACGTCAGACGACCTAAATGATGCTTGATCGGCGCACGCCCAATCACTGTATATTCAACCAATGCATTTGGTTCATATGCGGTGATTTGTTCCGCCAATGGCTTAATCCAACCCAAACCCATCTTGCGCACCGAACCCACGCCATCTGGATGCTGTGGATCAGTCGCATCACGCACACGCTGGACTTGGATCGGCCAAAATAGCTGATTCAATCCCTGATGTGTACCTAGTGCGGCAAACACCTGCTCAGGGGGCTGATTAAAGCGTTGACGAACATTGATTTCAGGCATGAGCCACTCCACAAATGCGATGATGCAATGAAAATGTGATCCACCAAGGGTAGCATGTTTTGCTTTTATGGCTAAAAATTTTGCTATACATGACATTGAATCGCAACAGAGAAATGATCCTAGCTGATATGTGCCACAAAATTGCAAGGTTTGGTGGATGCATCAAGCTGCGGGTGTAGGACGTTTAACCATGCTGTTTTGCATGCACCCGTAGATCCTGGCAAGCAAAAAATCAACGTCCGATTGCTCATTCCCGCAATTGCTCTAGACTGAATCGTGCTCGTGCCAATCTCGTGCAATGAATAATGTCTGAATAGCTCCCCAAAACCTTCAATCTGTTTGTCAAATAAAACTGATAGCGCTTCGGGCGTACTATCACGTCCTGAAAAACCTGTGCCGCCTGTGGTGATAATCACCTGAACATCCGACCGAGCTATCCACGCTGACACAATCGCACGGAGCTGATACACGTCATCTTTAACAATCGCACGATCAACCAATTGATGACCCGACTGCTGCACAACATCGGCCAGATATTGACCAGAAGTATCGGTATCGAATGAACGGGTATCCGATACGGTTAATACGGCAATATTCAGCCCCATGATTTACTCCCCTATTGGCTGGATCGGCAGTATAGCCGTCTGCTGCTTTGTCTGTCGACGCTGCTTAAAAAACTGACGTAACAACTGACTGCTTTCTTCTGCTAGCAGCCCACCAGCATAGTCAAAATAGTGATTATAAAACCCTTGCTGCATAAGGCAGCGCGCACTCACCAATGATCCAGCTCGTGGTTCTGTTGCGGCAAATACCACACGCTGTACACGCGCATGCACCAAAGCGCCCACACATTGCGTACATGGCTCTAGGGTAACGTATAAGGTGGTCTGGTCAGGCAAACGATAATTCTTTAGCCGCTGACACGCATCCCGAATCGCCTGAATTTCGGCATGAGCAGTTGGATCGCTTTGGTGGATCGGGCAGTTATAGCCCTGTCCAATGATTTGATTGGCATGCACCAACACTGCTCCGACAGGCACTTCACCAAAACTCGCGGCGGTGCTGGCCAAGCGCAGGGCGTGTCGCATCCAGTCCTGATCTTGTACACTAAAATCAGTGACAGGCTCAGGCTGGAGAATCTCAAATACCATAGTGATCCAACAGGTCTTGCCATGCTCTATTACTGGTATTGGGACGTGAGCCCAGCGCTTCGGCCAAAGAGCCAAACTGCTGTGCTTGCCATACAGGCGCAAGATCTTTATCCACTAGACGCGCGCGCACCCCTTCTGAAAAATCAGCATGGCGAATCTTCCAGCTTGCCAGTTCTTGCTCCAGCGCAAATACCTCTTGCCAAGGCCGAACGGTTTTGCCCCACTGCCAGAGTAACCACGTCAATGCGGCTGTCGAAGGTGAGCCGCTCTTTAAGTTTTCACCAGCTTGACGCAGCCAATCGCTTCGAGCATCGTTGAGCGCAATAATAGCCTGATAATCACGCATAAAATCCTCGCCCCGACAGACGCTATGGATCACATCTAACGAGTCTTGTAATGGCCCTGATGACAGTGGGCGATGCAATGCATCCAACGTATCATCAATCGCGCGGAAAACTCCCGCTGGATAATCAGACCAGATGATTGAGACGAGACGTTTTAAGACCTCTTCGCGGGCTAAACCACAAATATGAGTTGCCCAACCAATCGTATATGCCCCCGATGGACTCATGACAGAGCCTGTTAAACCCAAAAACAGCCCGATTGATCCGCGTTCCGCCAAAAATCGACTGCCACCCACATCTGGAAACAGTCCAATGTTGATTTCAGGCATGGCCAAGCGTGATGATGGTGTGACCAATCGGAATGGTGCTGCCATAAACAGCCCCATTCCTCCACCCATAATATAGCCTTCACCCCAAACCACGATGGGCTTGGCGTATTGATGCAACAGCAAATCCAGTCGATATTCTGCGGCAAAAAAACGATCAGCTTGGTCTGCTTGATCAGCAGTCACCATTTCACGCAGCTTGCGAACATCACCGCCCGCACAGAACGCTTTGGGCGTTGTACTGTCTAACCAAATGGCTTGCGTGTCTAAATCCTGCTTTAAGAAGTCAAACACCTCAAACAACGCCAATGCCAATGACTCATCAAGCGCATGCAATGATTTGGGACGATTCAAGCGGACAATCGCCCAGCCATTTTCTGCGCGCTCTACAACCACATCAGGATGAGCTGTGATTTGGAGAATAGATGTTTGCATTGCGTTGCATTCCTTATGGTTGGTCATCAATTTGCCATTGGATCGGCTGCTTGCCATGTTGCTGCAAATATTGATTGGTTTTGGAAAAGACCCGACAACCAAAAAAACCACCGCGATTTGCAGCCAACGGCGATGGATGTGCTGCTTTTAGCACCAAATGCCGCTCGGTATCAATGCGTTGGCCTTTTTTTTGGGCATAAGCGCCCCACAAAATAAACACGGTTTTTTCGGTTTGCTGATTAATCACATCAATCACAGCATCAGTAAAACGCTCCCAACCTTGCCCTTGATGTGAAGTGGGCTGGCCTGCCGTTACGGTCAACACACTGTTCAGTAGCAATACACCTTGATCCGCCCAGCGGGTCAAATCACCATGATTGGCGAGCTTAATGCCTAAATCTGTGGATAGCTCATGAAAAATATTACGTAAAGACGGTGGGATTGGAATACTTCGCTGAACAGAAAATGCCAGACCATTGGCTTGTCGAGGACCGTGATAAGGATCTTGACCCAAAATTACGACTTTCACTTGTTCAAGAGGAGTGCGCTCAAAAGCATTAAAAATCATTGAGCCAACTGGATAAATCACCTGCCCCGCTTCTTGCTGTTGTTTTAAAAACTGGCGTAATGTTTGGAAGGAATCACTGACTAAATGGTCTGATAATGCATTTTTCCAACTGGACTGCATCCGAACACGTGCCAGTAATTGCTCAGGACTAGGAAGAAGATCAGAGTCAGACATATTGAACCATAAACTTATCTTACTGCGTCGTGCAGCATATCATGCGGTGTATTCTCGCGGAGCAGCGAATTGACGACTTGACTGTATTTTGTGCAGTTGGCACTGTATATACTCGCAAGGTTTAGCGTGTTATCACATCATGATGGAGGAAAACCAGATGCTTAAACAATCGCTTGCTGTGATTGCCCTCTCCTTTTGTAGTTTTTCTGCGATGGCGACTTCAGCATTACCATCCGCAGGTATGCTGATGAATCAAGTGCTGGCCAAATATGGAGCACCCACTGAAAAGCAAGCCCCTATTGGAAAACCACCGATCAGCGTTTGGCGCTATGCGGATTTTAATGTGTATTTTGAGCATCAACACGTGGTGCATAGCGTACGATTGACGACGATGCCTGCTAGTCTTGAAATTATTGTTGAACCGCAGCGTCCGACGTTAGATTATTTTTCTGAGTTGCCTTAATCTTTTTTGTTATTTTAAATAATTTACTTAGGCTATTTTTTTGGCAGTCGGTCGCTAGTCGGCTGGCTGCTTTTTTATGCATAAAAATATTGACAGCACCCTCGAATTTATTGGAATATAAATTCCAATAAATCACGACTGGGTGAAATATGGCGCGCCGAACAGCCGAACAGTTGGCACAAACTCGCCAAAACCTGATCGATGCAGCAAAGCAAGTATTTGCTGAAAAAGGCTATACAAACACACAGATCGCCGACATTACCCAGCAGGCAGGTACAGGGATGAGTGCTTTTTATGGTCAATTTGAAAATAAAGAAGCGTTATTCCTGATGATCGTACATGAGATGTTCGATGAGCTACATGCGGGTGTCGTTGAAATCAGACGTGGCATGAATCTTAACTCCCCGCTTGATATGTTGATACTGACGCAACAAATCTATCAATTGGTTTTTGAAACATTGTACAAGCACGCACAAATCACCTTGTCGGTCTTTCGATCTGGTGTAGCTGCTACACCAGAGATAGAAAGATTGTATTGGCAAATCTGTGATGCGGTTGCCGATGCTTTGAGTCAAGACATGCAGCGTGGCGAAGCCGTAGGGCTTCTGAACATCGAAAGCCGTCGAGATATGGCTGATGCCATGTTTGGCATGGTGCAACAGTTGGCACACCGAATGGTATTGGATGGCAGTCCTACCCCTGCACAAGCATCCAGAGTCTGTACCCAATATACGATTGGTGCATTGTTGATGCACATGCCCAAGTCAGCCTTACAACACATACTCCCCGCGCTGGCCGCATTGCCGACTGATCTCACGCACACGCCCTCCCCCGCTACATCCACTCCCTCTGAGGTATCGTTATGAATACACAAGCACGACTTCACCCATCGACTGAGATACTGGATGTCGCGATTATTGGCGCAGGTTTTTCAGGTCTAGGCATGGGGATTCGGCTGAAACAAGCAGGTATCAGTCATTTTAGGATTTTTGATCAAGGTGCTGATGTCGGTGGCACATGGCGCGATAATACTTACCCTGGTTGTGGCTGTGATATTAAATCCCAACTGTATTCTTATTCATTCGAGCCTTATCCTGACTGGTCTCATGTCTACAGCGCTCAGCCAGAAATTCTGGAGTACATGCGACACTGTGCCCACAAATATGGCATGTATCCGTTTATTCAGTTTAACACGCTGGTTAACGCGGCGACCTATCATGCCGATCATGGCTTATGGTCGATTCGTACCGCGCAAGGTGAGACATTTTATGCCAAAAATCTCGTCACAGCACCTGGCCCATTTGCTGCACCTGCTGACGTTCAGTTCAAAGGATTAAATCGATTTAAAGGCCAAACCGTCCATACAGGGCAATGGGATCAAAATATTGATCTGACAGGCAAAAGAGTGGGTTTGATTGGCACTGGCGCAACGGCAGTACAGGTCGCTCCTGCCATTGTGCAACACGTCGCACATCTGTCGGTCTTCCAGCGTACAGCCAATTGGATCATGCCACGTCCTGATCGAGCCATAACTGACCAAGAAAAACGTTTAAACCGCAATTTTCCATTGGCAATGAAAGCCAGTCGGCTCGGTATTTATTGGTTTAATGAATTAACAGCACCATTTTTGGTACTCAAATATGATGCATTCAAATCGCATCCCGAAAAATTGGCACGCTCTTATTTGGCACGCAAAGTCAAAGACCCTGTGTTGAAGGCCAAACTCACGCCCGACTATAAATTTGGCTGTAAGCGAGTGTTGGTATCGAGTGATTGGTACAAAACCGTTCAACGCGAGAATGTCAATTTGATTACCGATGGGATTGACACCTTCACGGCCAAGGGAGTCAAAACCAGCGATGGGACAGAGCATGCATTGGATGTGGTGATTTTTGCGACAGGATATCAAGTCCGCAGCACAGGAGCGCCCTTCCCGATTGTCGGTCTCAATGGCCAGCTCCTCGCCGAAAAATGGAAAGATGGGGCTGAAGCCTATAATGGCATCACGACGCATGGCTTTCCGAATTTATACTTTTTGGTCGGGCCTTTTACGGGGCCAGGCCATACCTCCGTGATTGCGTACGCTGAGGCACAAATTGATTACGTCATTCAAGCCATCAAACTGCGTGAACAGAAGAAATTGAAAGCGATTGAGGTAAAACCTGACGTTGAACAACGTTTTGTGCAATTGATGGATCGACTGAGTGAGCATACGGTTTGGAAATCAGGCTGTGCCAGTTGGTATCTCAGTCCAAATGGACGCAACAATACGCTCTACCCTGGCTTTAATGCGGAATATCGATTGCGGATTATGCGGTTTAACCCAGCGGATTATCAGTTGACGGCTGATCAAGGTGAAGTTGTTGCGGCTGGATTGACGGATCATTTGAGAACAACATGGTTTGCAATTAAGCGTTAATAGCGTAATTCACTTAGGCTATTTTTAGATATAAAAAACGGGCAGTAGAATCAGCCCGTTTTTTATGCTGTTTTCTGGCCTCAAGCAAAGCTTAGGCTATTTGACTGCCAGTTTTAAACCCGCTGCTTGCGATAAGCTCACAAAATTCGGGAAGCTGGTTGCCACGGTTTCAGTGCCGTTGATTTGGATTGTCCCACTGGAGCGCAATGCCGCCATCGAGAAGCTCATGGCAATTCTATGGTCATGATGGCATTCAATCACAGCACTGCCAAACACCGCAGGATACTCACCTGCTTTGCCTTTGCCCTGAATGATCATGCCATCTGGCGTGGGAGTGCAATCAATACCAAGTGCCAGCAAGCCATCCGCCATGACCTGAATGCGGTCCGATTCTTTGACACGCAGTTCTGCTGCACCTGTCAGGGTTGTTTGCCCTTCTGCACAAGCTGCTGCAACAAAAATCGCAGGGAATTCATCAATCGCCAGTGGAACTTGATCCTCTGGGATGTGAATACCTTTAAGCGAACTGGCTTGAATGCGAATATCAGCGACGGGTTCACCACCTGCCATGCCTTGATTTTCAAGGGTAATATTTGCACCCATTTGCTTCAGGATTTCGATCACCCCCGTACGGGTCGGATTAATCCCGACCTGCTGCAAGGTCACATCAGAGCCTGCCGCAATTGCTGCACCCACCATAAAAAATGCCGCTGACGAAATATCCGCAGGCACTTGAATATCGGTTGCCGTCAGTTTGCCGCCACCTTGCAAGCTGACCTTGTTGCCATTGACTTGGACATCGTAGCCAAAGGCACGCAACATCCGCTCGCTATGGTCACGGGTTGGTTCAGGCTCAACCACGGTGGTTGTGCCCTCTGCCCATAGGCCTGCCAATAAAATCCCTGATTTGACCTGCGCAGACGCCATCGGTAGATCGTAATGAATCCCGTGTAATTGCTGACCACCCGTAATACTCATTGGTGGTGTTCCACGCTCGCCAGTGGTCTGGATTTTTGCACCCATTAAACGTAACGGCTTGGCAATACGCTCCATTGGGCGCTTGCTCAATGATGGATCACCTGTCATGACACTATCAAATGCTTGAGCCGCCAAAATCCCTGATAACAAACGGGTGGTCGTGCCTGAATTGCCCATATACAACGCGCCTACTGGCTGCTTAAGCCCATGCAAGCCCACGCCATGAATCGTGACATTGCCATTTTTGGGGCCTTCAATCACTACACCCATATCACGGAAAGCTTGCAAGGTTGCCAATGCATCCTCGCCTTCCAAAAAGCCAGTCACATGGGTGACACCTTCAGCCAAAGCACCAAACATAATCGAGCGATGCGATACCGACTTATCACCAGGAATCGCCAGTGTGCCGCTTAGTGTGCCACCAGAAGAAAGCAAAAATTGTTGAGTCACAGTAGTGGTTTCCATATAAGGGGTTTTTGCAAGCATATGACCAAAATGTTTTCGCGCCGCTTGCGCACGAGTCAACATCCCAATCAGAGGTTCAGAATCACGCTGCTCAATCAACTGTCGCAACGTGGCCAATTGGGTTTCAAACGCATCCAATGCGGAGAGAATCGCTCCTCGATTGGCTAAAAAAATATCATGCCACATCAGTGGGTCACTGGCAGCAATACGCGTAAAGTCGCGCAAGCCACCTGCGGCATAACGAAAAATTTCGAGATTATTATGATTGCTAGCCAACTGCTCAATCAGATTAAACGCCAACAAATGCGGTAAGTGACTGGTTTGCGCTAAAACCTCATCATGCTGTGCTACCGTCATGCTCAGTACATCGGCCTGTGCGGCTTGCCATAACTGCACCACACGTTGGACGGCAATGGGATCAGTTGAGGGTAACGGGGTCAAAATCACCTTGTGATGGGCGAACAATTGCGCATGGCCAGCCGCCACACCAGATTTTTCTGCACCCGCAATCGGATGCGCAGGCACAAAACCACGCGGCAACTGTCCCCCAAATACGGCTTGTGCTGCTGCGACCACATTGCCTTTGGTGCTGCCAACATCGGTCAAGATGGCATCAGATCTTAATACAGGTGCAATCGCGCGTAAGACCGCTTCAGTCGCTTGTACAGGCATGGCCAACACGACCAAATCTGCATCAGCAACCGCTTGGGCAGGATCAGAAAAGCCCGCGTCAATCACCCCTAGATGCAAAGCTTCAGCCAAGGTACTGTGGGAGCGAGTACTGGCCACGATCTGTTGCGCCAAGTTTTGCTCACGAATCACTCGTGCCAGACTTGAACCAATCAAGCCTAGGCCGATAAACGCAACTTTATGAAACATCATCGGGACTTGTGTAGAGGGTGCATCAGACACGCTGCTTTTCCTTTGCCAAATTCAGTTGCTTTACGCTGTTTATCACGCATACCTTGCTCAAACGAGTACGTCCAACTCACTTAAAAACCGCGCCAGTATAGCAAAAGCCACTTAGAAATAAGTCGTCACAATTGTGATTTTAGGACATTGAAATGGCCTTGAAGGACGTTGATGTTTGCATCATTCCCAGTCATCTTTAGCTATTCTTAATGCTGTTAAGTTGTAGAGCATCGTTATGACTCATCATCAACTCAAACCTCGTCATGTACAGTTTGACCTAACCCAAGCACCCTTGCACTGGATTCCAAATGATCCGCTCGCCACGCATGTGATCAATGGAATCAATTTACTGTTGCCTGAAGGAGAGCTTTGGTTCTGTCGCGTCTATAATCAAGCACTACCACTGATCACCGATCCGCAACTGCGCGAAGATGTAAAAGGCTTCATCCGTCAAGAAGCCATCCATGCCCGAGCGCATAGCAAAGCCGAACAGTTTTTGCAACAACATGGCATGCTCACCCAGCCATTTCGTGACAAAGTCGAGTGGACATTTAAACAATTACTGGCCGATAGCCCGTTTAACCTACGTCCCCTCAATAACCCGATGCTCGAAAAACGCTGGTTGATTTTTCGGGTTGGGGTGATTGCGGCGATTGAGCATTTTACCGGTGTACTCGGCCAGTGGTGTATGGACAACACCAGTTGGGACAAGGCTGATCCCACGATGGCAGATCTCTTCCGTTGGCATTTGGCAGAAGAAGTTGAGCATCGCACGGTCGCATTTGATCTGTTTGCACATTTGTGCAAAACCGAACTCGGCTTCTATATCAGCCGCCAAGCCTTGATGGCAGTAGTATTTCCGCTGTTCATTTACTTTATTGCCGAAGGTGGTCGCTCTCTGGCCAAACAAGATCAAGATCGCTACTCACGTTGGCTTGGCCGTCAGTCAGTCATTCGGTTGTTGTTTGAGTTGGAGCGGGTTGGCAAAAGAACCGAGAACGTACCGACCTTTAGCTTCCTCATGGCTGCGACGTTGCGTTGGATTTCACCACGCTTTCACCCGATTCATGAAGGTAATACTGAACAGGCGCTGGCTTATCTGGCGCGTTCACCTGCTGCACAAGCGGCGGCACTGCGGCAAGCGGCTTAACTCGTTACTGACTCCTCTGCATCATGCAGAGGAGCACGTTCATGTGACTTTAGGCCAACACCTCCGCCAACGCTGTCAAGAACTGTGCATTTTCCTTCGGCAGACCAATCGACACCCGAATATAACCAGGCATACCGTAGCCACCAATAGGGCGAACAATCACGCCTTTTTGTAATAACGCCTGAAATACACTCTGGCTGGTATGACGACCCGCTTGGTCAATCTTCACCGCAATAAAATTGGCGCGTGACGGAATCCACGTCAACCCCATCGCCGTAAAACCCGCCTCAAGCTGCGCCATCCCCTCACGGTTCAGCACCCGACTCCGCTCAACAAACGCTTCATCCGCCAACGCCGCCGCCGCACCCGCCAAAGCAAGGCTATTCACGTTAAACGGCTGACGCACGCGATTGATCAAATCACTGATCTGACTGCTCGCCAACCCAAACCCGACCCGCAGCGCCGCCAAACCATATGCCTTCGAAAACGTCCGACTAATCAGCAGATTTGGATACCGTGGCAAAAATTTCAGACTATTAAACTGCTCTGGAAAATACTCCACATACGCCTCATCCAGCACCACCAACACATGCGCAGGAATCTGCTGCATAAACGCCGCAAATGCCGCTTCACTAAACCATGTACCCGTTGGATTATTTGGATTGGCAAGAAACACCACCGCCGTATCCTCACGCACGGCCTGCGCCATCGCCACCAGATCATGCCCAAAATCCTGTGCGGGCACTTCAATCCCTGTCGCGCCAACCGCTTGCACCACCAGCGGATACACCGCAAACGCATGCTGACTGTACACCGCCGACTGATGCGGCGCGATAAATGTCCGCGCGACCAGCTCCAGAATGTCGTTGGAACCGTTACCCAGCGTAATCTGACTCATTTCGACCGCAAACTTATCGGCAATCGCGGTTTTTAATACGAATCCATTACCATCTGGATAGCGGCCGATCTGTGCCAACTCTGCTTGCATCGCGGCGCTGGCCTGTGGTGAGCAGCCAAGCGGATTTTCGTTACTGGCCAGTTTAACAATATCCGTCAAGCCCAACTCGCGCTTGAGTTCATCAATTGGCTTACCTGCCTGATATGGCGCGATGTGGGCAATGCCCGTATTGGCGGGTTGAATCTGCGGCAAAGCATTCATGCAAAAATATCCAAAACAATCTTAAAACAACCAAAGAACATGCGTACGTCTAACCTTATCGCACGCTCACACCAGATTCAGCTACAACACTGCCCGTGGATACGAGCCCAATACACGCAGTTCTTTGACCTGTGGCTGAATCTCCGCCAAGGCAGCCGCGACCGCGGGGTCAGTCTGATGACCTTTGAGATCTACAAAAAACACATAAGCCCATTTGTCTGGCAAGGCAGGACGGGTTTCGATGCTGGTCAGTGACAATTGATGTTTGGCAAAGGGCTGCAAAATCTCCAATAGTGCCCCTGCACGATCATGTGCGGCAATCAGCAGTGAGGTTTTATCATCGCCACTCGGTGGGACAGTATCCCGACCAATGATTAAGAATCGAGTGGTATTGCTGGGGTTGTCTTCGATATTGCGATGCAACATGGTCAATCCATATTGCTCAGCAGCGGACTCTCCTGCAATCGCCGCCGAATGCCATTCTGTTTTGATGCGTCGTGCTGCTTCAGCATTACTACTGACCGCCACTCGCTCGGCCTGCGGATAGTGGGCATCTAACCATTTGCGACATTGGGCAAGCGATTGCTGATGTGAATAGATTCGGGTGATCGACTCTTGACGGGTGGTGTCCGCCACTAACAGATTATGGTGAATACGTAACTCAACCTCACCCATGACCCGCAATGACGAGGACAAGAAGCAATCTAAAGTATGATTGACCACGCCTTCTGAGGAGTTTTCGACAGGCACAACCCCATAATGCGCACTCCCCGCTTCGACCTCACGGAACACCTCATCAATCGTGGCTTGTGGCACACTGACTGCCGAATGCCCAAAATGCTTCAACGCTGCCGCTTGCGTAAACGTCCCCACAGGCCCCAGATAGGCAATGGTTTGCGGGGCTTCGAGTGCCAAACAGGCTGACATGATTTCACGAAATAGACGCGCAATAGTCTCATCCGCCAATGGCCCTTGATTACGCGCCATCACTGCACGTAACACTTGCGCTTCACGTTCTGGCCGATAAAACACAGGATGATCTTCAGAGGCTTGTTTGGCGTGTGCTACCTGCTCGGCCAATTGTGCACGCTGATTCAGCAACTGGTGAATCTGTTGATCGACATGATCAATCTGTTCACGCAGGCTTGACAACGGTGCAGCCTGAAGGGGTTGTACGCCATTGCGCCAACCTTGGTCATCCGATGTTGATGTCATAAAAAATCTTCCACGGTCAAAACGGTCAAATCCGCCCGAAGTATAGCAAAAGCCTGTTTGCTGCGGACAGTCTGCATAACGGTTTTGAAATAAGGGTTATTTTGTCAATCTGTCCCCATGCAAAAAGCGCTTGTGCTAAGGTTTTGAGCAGTTGCCTTTGGGTGAAACTCGCATGCTTCAACGTCCGATCCAGTTTTATTTTCGGGGCGCGATTCAACAAGTTGAGCCGCACCATACCACGCAAACCGTTTTACAATTTTTGCGCGAACAACAACGTCAAACAGGCACTAAAGAAGGCTGCGCTGAGGGCGATTGTGGCGCATGTACAGTAGTGATTGGCGAGTGGGTAAACGATCAGATCCAATTGCGTA
>JAYXXU010000021.1:0-2784 GCA_036019135.1 Pseudomonadota bacterium
TACGGACAGCACGCCTGTTGCGCCTGCTGATGCAGCTATCGAACCTGTTGAAGCCACGGCAATCGCCGAAGCAGCGGCTGAACCAACGGCCAGCGACATTCAAGAAGAAAGCCGTGAAGTCTCTACCAGTGAACCTGTGTTGGATGGCGGCAACTAAGCAACTGTTTTGAGTGCTGTCACTTGGACGCGTAGGCGAGCCAAAGACCCGTTATCGCTCAGCCACTTTCGGGTGGCTGATTCGTTTAGGCATAGGACGAGACCCGTAGACAAGCCATTAACCCCCGCTCACGCATAGACCAATCTACGCCCATCCCGCCAATGATTTCCAATCGGTTATCGATACCGCCAGAATGGCTGATCAACTGCACTTGATTCGGAATCAGATTGATGGCGACCCAACCATCTGCCACCTGAATAACCCCTTTGATGCGCTGCCAGTCGGTTAAGCCTAACAGCCACGCTAACAATTGATCCCGATCAAACACCCAGTCGGCAGGCAACCGCCAGCCACCGAACTCTTGACCAAGACTGCTTTCGACATAGTGATAAGGTAACTGTATGTCCGTCACCTCCTCGGAGGATTGGATTGCGCCTTGTGGTTGTTTCACTGTGTGTAAAAGCGAACGGCGCACCTCCCGACTCTGCCGCCGTGGCAAATCAATCGCTGCTAACGGCAACTCGCCGTGATCCATATAACGAATCTGGCGCTCAGGCTCAGGCAACTGTGCAAGCAATTGATTCAACAGCGTATGGTCAGCCACTTGCATTTGCTGTTGGTGTGAAACTGCAATCACATCGGCAATCGCCAATTGCGCGCCAAAGCTTTCGTGCTGCACCATTCGTACGTCGTGTAGACGACTGCCATCCAGCACCGTCACCAAACCTCTTAATTGTAGTGATTGCTGCCAATGTTCTGCCGTCAACTGCTCAACCAACTGCTTGGGATGACCCAATCCTGTTGGCTCAATGAATAATCGATCAGGTTTGGCCTGCCCAAGCAATCGAGACAAACCAATCTGCATCGGCAATTGGCTGGTACAACACAAACATCCTCCCGTGACTTCACGAATCGCTATCCCTGTCTCTGGCTGATCTAGCAATAAACCATCTAGACCAATTTGCCCAAACTCATTCATCAGAACCGCCCAAACCTCTGTCTCAGGCTTTTGTGCTAACAAATGGCGCAACAGCGTGGTTTTACCTGCGCCTAAGAATCCCGTCAAAATATGCGTGGGCACACGTTGTACCATCAAGCCTTGCATCTGCTACCCCAATCCAGCCATTTAACAAATTGTACCTTGTATCACTGCGAGTCCGTGTAGATTGTCATCGGCAGATCAATGATCTACGCGAGGCTTATTATTAACTCACAGTTGATTTTGATCTACTTTTATTGATATTTATTTCATAAAAAATTCTGCAATAATTCCAATACCAACCGCTCACCGCGAGGAGAAACCACAATGAACATGTCTCTTCATAAAAGCAGCAACCGCGGCCACGTCAACATGGGCTGGCTTGACGCACGGCACAGCTTTTCATTCGGTAGCTGGCAGGATCCACGCTATATGGGTGTGTCTGTACTGCGTGTCATCAACGAAGATCGAATTGCCGCTCGCGGTGGCTTTGGCCAACATGGCCATGACAACATGGAAATCCTGACCTATGTCTTGTCAGGTCAACTTAGTCATACTGACAGCATGGGGAATCAAGGCCACATCAATGCTGGCGAATGGCAACTGATGAGTGCAGGCTCAGGTGTCCAACACAGTGAAATGAATCAAACCGATTCACCTGTGCATTTGCTACAGATTTGGCTTTATCCAAATGTACAAAACGCTGAGCCGACCTATCAACAGATCCAGCTCGACCCACGCGATCAGCCCAACCAATGGCACTTGGTCGTCTCACCGAATCGCGAACACGCTCCGCTGTTGATTCGTCAAAATGCGCGTATTCTGGGTGCATGGCTCGAACAAGGCCAACATTTACAGGCTATACCTGAACATGGCGTGAGTTATATCCATGTAATTCAAGGTCATGCACGGATCAATGATCAAGTGGTGAGCGATGGCGATGCCGTTATCTTGAACGACCCTGCTGATATTCAAGCAGATACTGATACACATCTGATTTGGTTTGACCTTCCCAAACGACTTGCATAACACAACCTCAATCCCTCTGGAGAACAACCATGCTTACTCAACTGAACAACCGCGTCGCCCAAATCCTCACCCAGCCGACCATTGCCAGTATCATTTCCATCCTGATGCGGCTGATGCTGTCGTTTATTTTTATTACCGCAGGCTGGAGCAAAATCGCAGGCTATGCCCAAACTCAAGGCTACATGGAGTCTATGGGGGTTCCTGCCATTTTGCTGCCTTTGGTGATTTTTATTGAATTGATCGGTGGGATTGCGATTCTGATTGGTTTCCAAACGCGCTTGTTTGCGCTTGGATTGGCTGTATTTTGTGTGATGAGCGGTGTGCTATTCCATGCTGAAGAATCCACTGCACTGCTGAAAAATATCGCGATTGCAGGTGGCTTCTTGGCCTTGGTTTTATTTGGTGCAGGCCGAATCAGTGTGGATCGTGAAATGCGTTAATCAGAACTGATCAGGTATCCATACCAAACACGCAAAAAACCACGCCAATATGAACGAGCGGCGTGGTTTTTTGTGAAGACGTTAGGGATGTTACTTGGCAAAAATATCAGCATCCAGATCACTGCCACCCTCTCGGCCATCTGCTCCGAACGAGTACAAATCATACGGGCGACCATTAC
>JAYXXU010000022.1:0-10703 GCA_036019135.1 Pseudomonadota bacterium
GTTTGGATGCCAAGCAGTCGGTACAGATCGGTAGTCGTCAGTCGATTGTGATTCAAGCGCCGAGTCATATCCGTTTGATGGCGGGTGGCAGTGGGATTGAGATCAAGGATGGTGTGGTAACGGTGACCACGACGGGTAAGGTGCAACACAAGGCCAGTCAGAAGGTCTATGGCGCTGGTGGTGGGGGTGCTGGTGCTAAAACGCAGTTGAAGGTGGGGCAGTTGGAGGATTGTACCGCACGAACAACTGAATCTAGCAAGCGTGGCGGGGCTGTCTGATGCATGTTGATCTACAAGCAGATTATCTGGTGCATCAAGAGAGCCTATTGTACCAACAACAGTTACAGATATTAGATGACTGGCTCATACAGGAGGATCAGCATAGCGTGATTGTGATGATTGATCCTGAAGTAACTGACTCAATGGCGCAACTGAGCAAGGGGCTGGAAGATCAAAAAATTGCACTCCGTCCGATTCACCCAAGCCTGACCACGCAGCCTTATTTATTACAGCTCAGTTGCGATCAGCATCAACGTGATGTGCTGAATCAGAGCCTGCTGTGGGGATTGACAGAGGCTCTAGCAGATCGAGGCGACATCGCTGTCGCGAGAAGCATTGGTTTTTGGTTAGGTGGGGGAGAAGCTCGACTTACAGCCTCCTATGTGCATCAACTCAAACGACTAGGGCAGGTCATTCGGCCAGATGGTGAGCAGCATTTTTTGCGTTACTGGGATCCTCGAGTCTTGCCGATCTTGTCGCTGATTTTGGATGATCAGCAATACCAATTGCTGTATCAGATGCTGTATCCGTGCCTGTATATGGATTGGTACGGCCAGTTACAAACCCTCTCTCTACCCAAGCGTACGACAGCATTGTCGGCACAGTTTATGCGCCAAAAATTCAAATTCACCACACAGCAATGGCAGCAATTGGAGCAGATTGAGTGGATCAATGACACTATTCGACTGATCAAAGCATGGCATCAGTCACCTGCCGAGATATTGATTCCCCAGCTATATAGTTGCCAGCAACGCTGCCTTGCTTATGGTTTTTCAGCGCCGATGGATGCGACACTATTTGTCAGTTTAGCATCGCGTTATCATTGGCGATTTGATCAACACCCCTTGGTAAATAGGCGATTACAACCACCACATGCGGCCAAAACCTTGGGTCAAGCACTCCAAAAAATAACATCTGATGATTGGCAGCAAATTCGTCAAGACTTGGCATCTCATTCAGGTTGAACTGTATTAAAAATGAGGATTAATCACATATGAATCAACCAACACGAAAGATTTTTACATTGCCGACGATTACGGTGACTGCAACGCGAGACTGCCCATTTGGTTGCAATAAGACGGGGATTCCGATCTTGCCTGTTGTCTTTGGTCGAAAGGCGTTTAATCTACATGCGAATGATTTGAACTATTTCGACTTTTTGCCTTTGACTGCGCACGAGCCAGTGGCTGATGCTTTATCCAGTCTACCTGTGGGCTATCTTTATCTTTACATCGAAGAGGATGAGCAGTGGACAGGGTATGGGATCGGTGCGGATGGTCAAATGCAGCGATTCTATCCCGAAGTTTATACACAAAAACCTGAAGAGCCGACGCTTGCCGCCACCGAAAAAAGCGCCGCCCCAAATGCCGCAGAGATTGAGCAGCCCCAAAACTGTACCAGTCGTGGACACAATAATTTAGCCCCACAATTCATTACGGTTGATGTGTATAGTGCGTTTTGGATTGCGTTTAGTCATGTTGAGTGGACTGTTGAGGTACTACGCCAGTATCAAAGTGATTCAAAACTGCGTCAACAGCGCATGGTGCACTATGATCCTACCCAAAAAGCCCAGCATCAACGGGTGATGCCACTCGATCAACAACAGTTGCCTTTGCTCAAGCAGTATATGCAGAGCCGCTATAGCAAACAGAATCAGCTCATCGAAGTCCCTATGCGTCACCCCAATGGTATTGGTCATGCCGAACAGGATGCCAAGCAACTCTTGGCAAAGATGAATGCTGCGCTTGATCCAATAGATCGTGAGGAAGGCTATCAGCCCTTGATGATTGCATTGCCTGATCCGATGGGTATGACGATTGCGGCCAATACCAAGCGCAATGATCTGTTGTATCAACTGAGTCAAGCTATCGCACCAGATGAAGACAGCATGCGTCAGCGAATCAATGCGTTGATCATTCAGCGTCTCAAAGAGCAGCTTGAAAAGAATGCCTCCTATCAAGACAAAGGATTATGGGAAAAAACAAAAACCCTACTCAATAATGGGTTCGGTGATCAGTCGTCTGACGATCTGATATATAAGCATATTGATCGTGCTGGCTGGGAAGCCGCATTGCGTCCTGTCGAAGCAGAACTCAAGATCAAAACACAGATTCGAGAAGCTCGCAGCCTTTACATGAGCGCCATGCAGTCTGAACAGTGGCAGTTCATTCAGCGCCATGACTTCGATGCTGATGAATTTCGTTCAGCGCAAGAGCATCAGCGGATCATCAGCTATTGCATCGCAGGTATGGGCGTAGATGAACAACAAATTGGACTGCCACAAGACCTGATCCAGAGCGCTGCCCCAGCAGCCATGCAGACAGGTCTAAGCGCCCAAGCCGAATTTGATCGATTGTTTCGGCCAATGTTTGATGCCAACACCGCCCCTGAAGACAACTGGCTGTTTCGTAGTCTGACGGGATTGAATAGCAGTTGTACGCAACTGATTCAGGAGTTCCAGCTTGGCCTGATGGTGTATGACTTTAGCAAGCAAGACCGAGGTTCAGAAGGGGTATCGGCAGGTTTTACCATTTTGCGGCAGCATCTAGAGCGACATTTGGCGCATCATCTCGATGCCAAGCGTCAAGCCAAAATCAAGATTGAAACCCAGCGAATTCGTGCTGAATATTTTAATGTGATCGTGGATACCGTCACCGCCAATGCCTATAAGTTGTATAAAAGCGACATCAAAGGTTTTTTTACCGCCATCCAAGCGGTCGAAGTCGGCCTGTATGGCGCAACGGAGCTGCGAGTTCAGCACGCCCAAATCACCGCCAAGCCTGAACAAGTGATACAAGCCACACAGCGCATGCTAGAAAAGCTACAACACAGTAGGGTGTTTCCAGCGTGGGGCAAACGGCAAGCGCACAAAGCCCAAGCTGTACTCGATAGCGCGCAAGACATACTCGAGCAAGCCAAAGATCGCCGTATCCGCAATCAGCTACCTGAGCCGTTGCGTAACCTTGGCAGCGATGCTGACTTACGTCCATATATGCTGGGCTATCTAGAAAAAGCCACCAGCACAGGCAAGGGTCATGCGGCACTGCAACAACTGAGTAATGGCAAAGCATTGACCACCTCAGAACAAGCGGTGGATGTCGCCCTGAATCATTGGGGCGGCAGATTGGGCAATGCGGCCATTTCGGGTAGTGGCGCGGCCTTCTCCAGTGTGGTGGTCTTGTTTCAATATCATTCGATCATTGGCGCACTAGATACGTTAGATCGCCTATCGCTGACGGGGAGCAACGAACGTCTCGAAACCCAACTGGGCACGATCAGCACCACGATCACGTTGATGGTGGCCAGTATGGATGTGGTGGCAGGGAGTTCAGCGGCGGCAGGTAGTGTGATGTCCGAGAGCAGTGCCTTGGGCGCACGCGCCAAGATTTTTGCAGGGACGCTATCGGGTGTCGCAGGCGGGATTGGCTTGGTCGGTGCAGCATTTGAGATGAGCAGTGCATTTGTTTACTTTATTCGCAAGTGGCAAGATGGCAATCGAGCTGCAGGCCTTCTACAAGTGGGTGGTGCTGCATCTGCCACCGTCTCTGCGATTGCAGGTTTTGGTGTGGGCATGCATGGCATGCATCATGCTGCGGTATTGCGACATGGCGCTCAAGTAAGAACGGCACAGGCCGCAGGTACAGCCCTGTCTCGAATGCCCGTTGCCGCAGGTCTGGCCACGATTCCGATGATGAAGCTACTGGCGGTATTGTTTGTTGGTATGGCCTTAAGCTATGTCTTTTATCGCTTGGCACACAAGTTTGATGATAAAAAAAACCTACCGATTGAATACTGGCTGGACAATGGGATTTTTGGTCATAAGGCGCTACGTGATCCCAGCTATATTGGCTTGAATCCATTTTTGCCTTATCCACCCTTTCACACGCTGGCCGAAGACCTGTATGGCATGTTGATTGCCAATACTGAGTTTAGCCCATTGTTGCGTATTGAACAGGGCGGCAATCAAGGCAGTCTTCAGTTTGAGATGCCGTATATTCAAGTGAGCCTACCGCAGGCTCGGTTTGGCAACTGGAATGAGCGTAGCCACCTCAGTATCCGCATTTGGGGAGACAATACCCAAGGCGCGCGTCGTACGATTTTGACCATGAGCAAGCGAGGCAATGGCTTGCCCTCGGTCTCGCAATCCGTCCGTGTGCGTCAACCAAGGCCAGACTGGTTTGAGATTCAGCACGATGCTGAACAAGCCATTTTGACCGTGACGTTACACCCGATGCGACTGTATCAAGCCATGAGTGCGACCAGCTTACCTGCCTATGCGCGTAGCCCGATCAATCAAGGCTCAGTACAGGACTATTTTTATCGTATTCAAGCTGAAGTCAGCTATATCCCTGATGAAGGCCAGCAACCGCCGTATCAATTGCAAGAGGTGTACTACTGGCCACGCGCGGGCAAAGTAGATCAACAGCGCCGAATTGATACCGCCCAACAACAGATGCAACTGCCCTATATCCGAGACTAAACGATGAACCAGCAGCAAGATCGGCCACCGAATCCATACATTCAAGAGAGGCAATACTCCCGCCCTTATAATAGCGGCTTGCCTAAAATCACCGATGAATATGCCATTCGCCGCCTCACCCATGAGGTCAACTACCTGAACGCTGATTATATGGCATTCTTTCCTGAGATTAGTCTAAATCGATTGGCTGGATTAATGGGGTATTTATGGATGTGTGTTGGCGTGTTTGCAGTTATTGGAACTATTTATACTATTTTTTATGTTTATTTTGATAGAGGGTTGGACTGGCTGGATATTATTAGTCTTGTCGTAGGTTTTTTATTTGCGGCTCTTATGTTCGGTGTTACCTATTACGTCTCATTTAAAGAATTTTTGAAGCCTAGCTCTATGAGTAACCAAACCTTCTTTTTAAAAGAGATTCAGAAGGTCTGTTATTACGAGCTTGATCCCTATC
The DNA here is from genome assembly GCA_036019135.1 of Pseudomonadota bacterium. Lineage (GTDB taxonomy): Bacteria > Pseudomonadota > Gammaproteobacteria > Pseudomonadales > Moraxellaceae > JAYXXU01. Next base: position 5,213 of record JAYXXU010000022.1, read on the forward strand.
GTAAAGATCTGCCAATTCTAAAGATTTATGATTATCGCTGTATTGTTCCGCTTAAGTTAGATCTAAAAACAACTACAGGTACAATGGAGCTTCTCACATTGTTCTTTATGGCTGATGATGAGAAAACAGTATTAGATTCTCGTTATGTTATCGACGTATTTAATGACCCTGAGCAACAATGGAATTTTATCCGCACCTATATGGAGCGTCCTGCTGAGGAATTGCCACTTGACGCCAAGAGTCCTGTCCAAACATGGCCGACGGATATGAGTGGTTCATTGTTTGCCTGTGCAGATGCAATCTATGCACGCGTACAGACCTTAGACGAACATCACCGTCCTCGGGATGATGGCTATGGTACGGGAGCGAATCGCTTTATTCTGTGGCTGCGCAGTTGCACCTTTACCTATCTAGACCTTGATCAAGCCAATAACATCCGTAAGACCCAGCGAGCCATCAATGATCCACAAGTACAAGCGCTACTAGAATTCACCCGTAGCCAGCGCCCTGATCCTGATCACAATCCGTATCCTGTTCGTCCGATGACTGAGGAGCGGCGTTTGGCATTTTTAGGCCAGAACACAGCGGTCAATCGACGTTGGCAGATTGCGATTGGTGTGAATGCCAGTATCGTGCTGGGGATTATTTTATATGTGACATTCTTTGTCGTTTAGGCGCTTGTTCGATCTGTATATATGCGGTCAATTCGGGTTGAAGTTAGCTATACCCCTGATGAAGGCCAGCAACCGCCGTATCAATTGCAAGAGGTGTACTACTGGCCGCGAGCGGACAAAGTAGATCAACAACGCCGAATTGATACCGCCCAACAACAGATGCAACTACCCTATACCCGAGACTAAACGATGAATCAGCAACAAGATCGGCCACCGAATCCATACATTCAAGAGAGGCAATACTCCCGCCCTTATAATAGCGGCTTGCCTAAAATTACCGATGAATATGCCATTCGCCGCCTGACCCATGAGGTCAACTACCTGAATGCTGATTATATGGCATTCTTTCCTGAAATTAGTCTAAATCGATTAGCGGGATTGATGGGGTATTTGTTTGGGTGTATTGGTTTTTTTATTGTTATCTCTTTTATTTATGGCGCTTATTTGGTGTTTGTCGAGAGAGGCTTGGACTGGTTAGATATTTTATTTCTGCTGGCGGTATATATATTTGCAGGGCTTTTATTTGGCACCACTTATTATGTCTCGCTTAAAGAGTTTTTTAAGCCTAGCTCTATGAGCAACCAAACCTTTTTTTAAAAGAGAGCCAGAAAGTCTGTTTTTATGAGCTAGACCCCTATCGCAAAGATCCTCCGATTCTAAAGATTTATGATTATCGCTGTATTGTTCCGCTTAAGTTAGATCTAAAAACAACCACAGGTACAATGGAGCTTCTCACATTTTTTTTATGGCAGATGATGAGAAAACGGTATTAGACTCTCGTTATGTTATCGACGTATTTAATGACCCTGAGCAGCAATGGAATTTTATCCGCACCTATATGGAACGTCCTGCTGAGGAATTGCCACTTGACACCAAGAGTCCTGTCCAAACATGGCCGACGGATATGAGTGGTTCATTGTTTGCCTGTGCAGATGCGATCTATGCACGTCTTAACTTGCTTAATGAGCATCATCAGCCTAGCCAGAATGAAGTCTGGCAAGATCTGAGCGCATGGTGGGTGAGGGTTCGTAGTGCCGTGTTTACCTACCTAGACCTTGATCAAGCCAATAACATCCGCAAGACTCAACGCGCCATCAATGATCCGCAAGTACAAGCGCTACTAGAGCTCACCCGTAGCCAGCGTCCTGATCCTGATCACAATCCGTATCCTGTTCGTCCGATGACTGAGGAGCGGCGTTTAGCATTTTTAGGTCAGAATCCAGATGTTAATCGACGTTGGCAGATTGCGATTGGTGTGAATGCCAGTATCGTGCTGGGGGTTATTTTATATGTGACGTTCTTTGTGTTGTAGGCAGATATGCGTGACTTTGAATGTGCTGTCAAAGAGAGAGTCACCCTTCAGAAAAATAGCGCATTAGTCCCTCAAGCAATAGGTTTTCACGAATATGTAAGCCATTCGGCGCTTCGATAAAACTGGCAAGCAGAGGTGCATCGCCGCCCGTGAGAATCAATTGCCGTTGTGGGTCGTGTCGTAGGATTTTTTCAACAGCACCGACCAATCCCAGCAAAATCCCGTGATGTACAGCATCTTCGGTACAGCGCCCAGCCAGTAGGTTATCAAATGCCCCTTCGGGTACTTGGACACGCCGTGTGCCACTGGCCAGTGCTTCGCGTTGTAGATACAGGCTGGGGAGGATATAGCCGCCCAAGTGTTCTTGGTGATCCAACAAGTCAATCGTCAGTGCCGTACCACAGCCCACGATCACGTATTTTTTGCCTTGTCCTGCGAGCGCAAGCACTTGCAGCCAGCGATCAATGCCCAACTTGTGGGGATCATCATAGCCTGTTTGCAGTCCCTGACATGAAGGTAAAACTTTTGCAAATTCAATCGGTACATTCAAGCGTGCCAGTGCATGTTGAATGCGTTGATTGGCTTTGCTATCCAGTACAGACGAGATCAGCACTCGTGTGACCGCAAACCCAACGAAACGATCTGTTAGCCCCAACAATAGGTCGGCAGGCGATTGCAGGTGTAGTTCAGCCCCATGCTCCAGTTGCTCTTGCTGTTCAGTCAGCCAGTATTTGAGGCGGGTATTGCCTAGATCCAGCCAGAGTTGACGCATATTGCTATGATCCTTGGTCAATACGGCGGACTTGGCCGCTGTAGATTTGTTCCGTCCCGTGTGCAGTCACAATCCTAAACGCCCCATCTTGTGCAATGCCATCTGCTCGTCCAATAAGCATTCGTTGGCTGGGTAGGGTGATCTGGACTGATTGATTGGCCAATAAATCATACCGACTAAAGCGAGCAGGTAGCTCTAGGCTCCCCTGATCGAATTGTTGTACCGCACGACTCAGGGCAACATAGAGTTGTGTGATCAGGCTGATTGGGTCAATTTGGTGCTGTAGGATGCTGGAGAGATCAGAGACAGTTTGGTCATGGACATAGGTTTGCATGGCTTGCAAATTGATCCCCAAACCAATAAGCACTTGTTGTGGTGATTTGGATTCAACCAAAATCCCACCCCATTTGCTGAGTCTGCCTGCCTGATGATGGTACAGGTCGTTCGGCCATTTGATCCCAAGCCCCATGGCAGCGTTTAGCAGGGGGGTGTCGAGTACGGCTAGGGCAACTTCTAGTGCCATACGTCCTTGTAGTGGCCGATGAATCGGTAGACAGACCGACAGATAGAGGTTGCCTGTCGGCGATTGCCATTGTCGTCCTGCTTGTCCGCGCCCTTGTGTTTGTTGGTCGGCAATGATCAGTAGGGATTCAGAGACCGCAATTTCACGGCGTTGTAATGCCTGATTGGTGGAGTCAATGCTGTCGAGCCAGATCACCTGCGGCGGGTGTAGGGTGTACTGTGCGAGGCGCTGTTGTAACGTAATCTGGCGTGTATTCACAATGGCAGGCTCTATACTGTCGTTTTTGCGTGTTGGAGCAGTGGGTTTGGACATCTCAATCTTACTATATCTAGGGCTAGGGGCTGTTGCTGGCCTCATTGCGGGATTGTTCGGCGTGGGTGGCGGTTTGGTGATTGTTCCTGTATTGCTCTGGGCATTTGGTCTACAGGGTTTTGACCCGACCAATATGACGCATTTGGCCGTTGGCACATCTCTAGCGACCATTATCGTGACATCGTTGAGTTCAGTGCAAGCCCATCATCGTCATGGCGCTGTCCGTTGGTCGGTCGTGCGGCATTTGGCGGGAGGGTTGTTGCTGGGATCTTTTGTCGGGGCGGGAATTGCAGGCGCGATGTCGGCGCAGTTGTTACAGTTGGTGATTGGTTGTTTTGCGCTGTGGGTGGCTTATCGGATGCTTGCAGGTCGGCAGCAAGTGGCTGAGATGCCGGAGCGCCTGCCGAGCGTGCCGCGACAAGTCGGGGCAGGTGGTGTGATTGGGGTGGCTTCGGCGATTTTTGGGATTGGTGGTGGTAGTTTGACCGTGCCGTATCTGAGCCATTATGGAGTGCGGATGCAACAGGCTGTTGCCACGTCTGCGGCTTGTGGTCTACCGATTGCATTGGCTGGGGCAGTCGGTTTTATGTTTTTTGGGCAGTCTGCTGAGAATTTGCCTGCTGGTGCGTGGGGTTTTGTGCATGTGCCGGCGTTTTTGGGCATCAGTGTTGCCAGTCTATTGACTGCACAGTACGGTGCAAAGCTGGCGCATCATTTGCCTGCGGCATTATTAAAACGATTATTTGCTGTACTGCTTTTGCTGGTTGGCTGCGCGTTTATCTACAAATCTGGATATTTGGTTTAGATAATTTAAATAATCACTGCCATATGTCGGACAATCGCGATAAGCGTTGGATTTGTTGTTAGGATGTCAGACAATTATACAGATGATGGAAAATCCTGTTTGCTATACAACCGTACAGTAAATGTAGGTCGGTGTATCTTGCTGATATCACTGTCCTAAACGTACAACCAGTGCTGTCGTATCCAAAGTTCACCCTAACACAGTGATCTATGCTGATGCCAGTGCAATAGATAAAGGGTTCATCATGGCATTTCAGGCAGCTGAAAGTCTCTCCGAGCAAATTTCGCGGCATATTGCTGAGCAAATTATTACTGGAGAGCTGGTTGAAGGGGAGCGTATTCAGGAGCTTAGGATAGCCCGTGATTTGAACGTGAGCCGCGGATCTGTTCGCGAGGCACTATTGATTTTGGAGCGTAGCTACCTGATAGAGATTTATCCTCGTCGGGGTGCGATTGTGGCGGAGATGTCTGTTCAGCAGATTAAGTCGCTATTTGATGTCGGGATGTTGATTTTGGGCACAATGGTGCAGCGTACCAGTGAGACTTGGCGACAGTCGGACGGTGAAATGATGAATCAGTTGGTGTTAGGACTGGCTGAGCAGGTGCGAGCAGGTGATATTGAGCAGTTTTATGATCAGGTGTTTATGTTTCTACAAAAAACCCATCAAATGGTCAATAACGCTTATTTAGCGGATATGTTTGAAAACTTATTACCCGCCTTGCGTCGAAGCTATTTTTTGACCTTGAATACCTCTAAGCGTGAGCTGCAAGAGGCATTCGAGCTGTTTCGTCATGTGATTGATGCGATTTTGATCCGCAAGGGCGATCAAGCTGCAGTGTTTATGGAGGATTTTTGTCGGCATTTGCGCAATTTGGTATTGGATTCACTGGCGCGGATGAAGCAAATTGAGTTGGCTTGGGCGCAGCGTTCACGGCGGTGATCCTGATGATTGAGACGTCGTTTGATGCGCTTACATAGTCTCAAGCTGGCGGGCTTCAAGTCCTTTGTTGATCCTGTCACCTTCCGATTTCCCGACTCGCTGACGGCGATTGTCGGGCCGAACGGCTGTGGCAAGTCGAATGTGATTGATGCG